>DATACN010000276.1:0-6516 GCA_036258995.1 Thermoleophilaceae bacterium
GCCGAGGCCGCGCCAGCGCCCGACCGGCCGCCCGTGCCCGCGGCCGAGGCCCTCTAGCCGCGACTACTAGCCGGCGCGCCCGGCGAAGCGGCGTGCGCGCGGCTCGCCGCGCGACTCGAAGTACGCCCACTCCTCGCGCCCGAGCTCGGTCGCCGGCGGGTCGCCGAACCACCACTCGCGCCCGATCCGGCACCAGTTGCGGGTTGCGCGCAGCTGTCCGAGCACGGCCAGCACTCCCGACTCCATCCGCCGGCCCATCAGCTCGTTGGCGGGCACGTTCTCGCGCCGCATCAGGCGGTAGAAGTCGGAGCGCGGATCCGATACGGCGGTGATCGCCTGCATCACCCGCAACGCGTCCACCGTGACCTCGCGGTCCTCCATGTACCAGCCGCCGACCGCGAGCACGTGGTCCATGAGCATCTCGGCGTCGACCTTCTTCGGGTCGCGCAGGAAGCCCAGGTCATGCAGCGCCACCCGCAGCTGCTCCGGGTCGTCGTCGAAGATCGCCTCGAGTGCCGCGATCTCGAGCTCTATCTGCTCCTCGTCGAGGTGCTTGGTCATGCCGAAGTCGAGGAAGGCGACGCGCCCGTCCTCCATCAGGAGGTAGTTGCCGGGGTGGGCGTCGGCGTTGAAGTGCTGCAGGTGGTAGATCGAGCCGAAGCAGAAGCGGAAGACGATCTCGCCGAAACGGTCGCGTTCCTCCTGGGGAAGCTCCTTGACTTCCTCGAACCCCATGCCGTCCACCCACTCGCTCACGAGCACGCGCCCGGTGGAGAGCCGGGTGACCACGTCCGGTACGTGGATGAACGGATGCCCGCGGTAGCCGCGCGCGAACGAGCGCTGGTTCTGGGCCTCGAACTCGTAGTCGAGCTCCTCGAGCACGCGCTCCTGGAGCTCGGCGGCGGCCGCCTTGGCGTCAAGCCCAGGGGCGAGCGCCTTGGCCAGCCGCAGGATCAACCCGGCGTTCTGCATGTCCGAGCGGATCGCCTCGGCGACTCCCGGATACTGGATCTTGACCGCCACCTCGCGGCCGTCGCAGAGCACGGCTCGGTGGACCTGCCCGATCGATGCGGCCGCGGCGGCCTCCTGGTCGAAGCGCTCGAACAGCTCCTCTACCGGCTCCTCCCACTCCTCGTCGAGCACCCCGCGCACCTTGTCCCACGGCATCGGCGGCGCGGAAGTCCGCAGCCTGCCCAGCTCCTCCTGGTAGAGCTCGCGGTACTCCGGCGGCAGGAACTCGGTGTCGATGAAAGAGGCGAGCTGGCCGATCTTCATCGCCGCGCCCTTCATCCGGCCCAGCGTCTCGACCATGCGCCGCGCAGCCTCCATGTGGCGGTTGTCGAGCGCCTGGCCGGCGGCCTCCGCGGAGCGCGCGACGTTGCGTGCGCGGGTGCCGGCGTAGCGCGCTCCCTGGGTGCCCACCACGGAGCCCACCTCGGCCGTCCTGCGGATGCGGCCGGTGGGGATCGACGTGTCGTCCTGGCGCGCCATCCGGTGGGATCAGCATAAGTGCCTCTCGCTAGACTGGCCAGCCGTCATGGCCGATGGCAAGCGCCCCTCTCTCGCGGTCGAGGAGCGCGCCGAGCGGGGCTCCCGCGAGGCGCGCCGGCTGCGCCGCGAAGGCCTCGTGCCCGGGGTCCTGTATGGCAGCTCGAACGGCGACGCCATCTCCTTCAAGGTGAGCGCGCGCGAGCTGCGCCAGGTGCTGGTCGGCGGCCAGGCGCTGTTCGACGTGAAGGTCGGCGGCGACAAGGCCCGTCCGGTGATCGTCAAAGACCAGCAGCTTCATCCCGTGCGCGACAACGTGTTGCACATAGACCTGCTCGAGGTGCGCCTGGACGAGAAGATCCAGGCTCCGGTGGCCGTCGAGATCACCGGCGTCGAGGAGGCCCCGGGGGTCAAGGAGGGCGGCGTGCTCGAGCACGTGACCCGTGAGCTGACGATCGAAGCGCTCCCCACGGACATTCCGGACAACATCGTCGTGGACGTGTCTCACATGGAGATCGCCGCGACGATGCACCTCTCCGAGCTGACTCCGCCCTCGGGCGTGACCTTCCTCGACGACCCCGACGAGACTCTCATCGCCACGGTCGTGGCCCCCACGGAGGTGGAGGAGCCCGAGGAGGTCGAGGAGGAGACTGAGCTGGTCGGCGAGGACGGCGAGCCGATCGAGCCGGAGGAGGGCGCCGAGGCCGAGGAGGGCGAGGCTCCCGAGGGCGAGGGGGAGGCGCCCGCAGAGGGCGAGGGCGGCGGCGAGGAGTCTTAGTTGAGCCTGTTCCGCCGCGCCCGTCCCGGGCCGGTGGACTGGTTGGTCGTCGGCCTGGGAAACCCGGGCAGCCGCTACGAGCGCACCCGCCACAACGTCGGCTTCGAGGTCGCGGCGCTGGCCGCCGAGCGCTGGGACCTGCCCAAGGCGAAGAAGCGCTACGGAGGCCTCTACACGAGCGGGCGGACCGGCCCGGGCGGCGCGAGGGTGGGCGTGCTGCTGCCGCAGACCTACATGAACGAGGCGGGGAGGGCCGCCTCGCCGGCGCGCGGCGAGCTCAAGCTCGAGCTCGACCGGATCGTCGCCGTGCACGACGAGATCGACCTCCCCTTCGGCAGGGTCCAGTCGCGTCTGGGCGGCGGGCTCGCCGGCCACAATGGGCTCAAGTCGCTCAAGCGCGAGCTGGGGGGCGAGGACTTCCACCGCATCCGGGTCGGCGTGGGCCGCCCGGACACGACCGATCCCGAGATCGTCTCCCGGCACGTGCTCGGCCGGTTCGCCGAGCCCGACGACGAGGTGCGCGAGCTGATCGAGCGGGCGGCCGACGAGCTGGAGCGCCTGGTGGCCGAGTGAGCGAGGACAACCTCCGGATCGTCCTCGCCGGGCTGAAGCTGTGGAACCAGGGGAGGTTCGAGGAGGCGCTCGAGCTCGTCCATCCGGATCTCGAGTGGCGCCCCGGCGAGCTCTTCATAGACGTGGACGAGGTCTACCGCGGCCACGAGGGCCTGATGCGCTTCTGGGAGGAGTTCATGCTGCCGTTCGAGTCGATCACGCTGCAGCCCGCCAGGCGCGCCGCCGGCGGCGACGAGGTCGTCATCGAGGCCCACTTCTTCGCGCGCGGCCGCCACGGCACCGACGTCGACGTGCACGCCTACCAGCGCTACACGATGCGCGACGGCAAGCTCGCCCGCTTCGAGGCGTATCCCACCTGGGACGAGGCGATGGCCGCGGCCGGTCTGGCGTAGATTCGGAGCCCGTGGCCGACAACGTGGAGCTGCTGCGCCAGATCTTCGCGGAGGTGGGCGACGATCCCGAGGCGTTCTTCGAGTACGTGGCCGAAGACGTGGAGTGGGACCTGCGCGACACGACGAGCCCGATCGCGGGCCTCTACCACGGCCGCGAGGAGGTGCGCGATCTGTACCGAAGCTGGGCGGCGGCGTTCCGCGATTGGCACTTCCGGATGGAGCGCCTGATCGGCGCGGGCGACGAGGTCGTGGCCTTCGTCACCGAGCGGGGGCACGGCCGCGGAAGCGGCGTCGAGGTGGAGATGAAGCGGGCCAACGTGATGACCTTCCGCGACGGGAAGGTCGTGCGCTACCGCAGCTTCTCGAGCCGCGACGACGCGCTCCGCGCGGCCGGTATCGACCCGCAGAGCGCGCCCTAGAATCGAGGCGAACAAGGCCGCGCGGGTGCCCGGGCGGCCGTTCGTCGTGCCCATGTCGCTGCGCTCGCTGCTCACATATGCCCAGGAGGACGCCTCGGTGGCGGCCCTGGCCGAGGCCGCACGGGGGGCGCCACAGCGCGCGTTCGTGTCGGCCAGCCTCCGCCCGTACCTGCTGGCGTCGCTGATCGACGCTGAGCCCGAGCGGCCGGCTCTGGTGGTGGCCGGCGACTACCGCGCCGCGCGGGACCTGGCGGCCGACCTGCGGGCCTTCCTGGAGCCGCGGCCGGTGCGCTTCTACCCCGCGAGGGGCGTGCGCTACGAGTCGCACCTGGCGCCGCCGCCGCACCTGGTGGGCCTGCGGATCGCCGCCCTCGACGCGCTGCTGGGCGACGGCCCGCCCGCGGTGCTGGTGGCTTCCGCGGTGGCGCTGGCGGAGAAAGTTCCCGACCCAGCGCTTCGCCCGCACGGGTTCGAGATCGAGAGGGGCGGGCTGCTCGACCTGGAGGAGACAGCGCACGCCCTGGTCGCGGCGGGCTACGAGCGCGTCGACCAGGTCGAGGAGCGCGGCCAGTTCGCGATCCGCGGCGACATCCTCGACGTCTACCCGGCCACCGAGGAGCGGGCGGTGCGCTGTGAGCTGTTCGACCTCGAGATCGAGCGGCTGACGGTCTTCTCCACCTTCACGCAGCGGTCGCTCGAGGAGGTTGAGCGCGTGGAGGTGGCGCCCGCGGCCGAGCTGGAGCCCGAGCAGCGCGAGCTCGCCGAGCTCGCGGCCGCCACCGAGGAGGACGAGAGGCCCGACGTCGCCGACGTGCTGCCGGTGGAGCGCTTCGGGGAGCTGCTCGAGCTGCTGCCGGCGGGTGCGCTGCTCGCCGTCGCCGCCGAGGAGGAGCTGGCGCCCGCCCTGCGCGACTACTGGGACGACGGCACCGCCAGCTTCCACGACGAGGATGCCCACCACCTGTACGTGCCGCCGGCCGAGCTGGAGCAGGCGATCGAGAGGCGCGCCGCGCTCAAGCTGTCGAGCATGTCCGGCGACCAGCCGCACAGCTTCCGCGCCCAGAGCGCCGACACGGCCGCCCGCTCCCTGCCCGACGCCGAGCCCGAGCTCGAGAAGCTCATTCGCTCGGGCTACCGCACGATCGTCACCTGGGCGCGCCGAGGCGAGGCCGAGCGCGCCCAGTACAACCTCGCGCGGGTGCACGTCTCGTTCCTCGACGGCCGCGCCGCGCCCGCCGAGGCGGGCCTGACGTTCGCCCACGCAAGCCTGCGCGAGGGATTCCTGGCGCCGGGGCTGAAGCTGGCGATCGTCCCCGAGCACCGGCTGCTTCGCCGCCGCCGGGCCGAGCCGCAAGGCCGGCCGGGGATGGCCGCCTTCACGGAGCTCCGCGCCGGACTCCCGGTGGTCCACGAGGACCACGGGATCGCGCGCTTCGCCGGCTTCGAGACGAAGACCGTGGGCGGGGTGACCCGCGACTACCTGGAGCTCGAGTTCAAGGACGGCGACCGCGTGTTCGTCCCGTCTGAGCAGCTGCACAAGGTCAGCCGCTACGTCGGCGCCGACGCCTCCGACCCGCCGCTGTCGAAGCTGGGCGGCAAGGCCTGGGAGCAGATGAAGCTACGGGCTCGGCGCGCGGCCCAGGCCCTGGCGGGCGAGCTGATCAACCTCTACGCCGAGCGCCGCCGCCGTGCCGGCCACGCCTTCCCGCCGGACGGCGAGTGGCAGGTCGAGTTCGAGGGCCGCTTCCCCTACCGCGAGACCCCCGACCAGCTCGAGGCGATCGAGGCGGTTCGGGCCGACATGCAGGAGGCAAGGCCGATGGACCGCCTGATCTGCGGCGACGTGGGCTACGGAAAGACGGAGGTCGCGCTGCGGGCGGCGTTCAAGGCCGCCACCGACGGCAAGCAGGTGATGTTCCTGGTCCCGACGACGGTGCTCGCGCAGCAGCATCTGGGCACCTTCAAGGAGCGCCTGCGCGACTACCCGATCACGATCGAGATGGCCTCGCGCTTCCGCTCGCCGGCCGAGGTCAAGCGCGCCCTCGACGGTTACCGCGAGGGCAAGGTCGACATCCTGATCGGAACCCACCGGCTGCTGTCGCGCGACGTGCGGCCCAAGGACCTGGGCCTGCTGATCGTCGACGAGGAGCAGCGCTTCGGCGTCAAGCAGAAGGACTTGCTTCGACAGCTCAAGCTGAAGGTCGACGTGCTGTCGCTGTCGGCCACGCCGATCCCGCGCACGCTGCAGATGTCGCTGGCCGGCCTGCGCGACATCTCGGTGATCGAGACGCCGCCCGAAGGACGCCGGCCCGTGCGCACCTATGTCGGCGAGTACGATGAGGAGCTGGTCAAGCGGGCGATCGAGCGCGAGCTCGAGCGCCAGGGGCAGGTCTTCTTCCTGCACAACCGGGTCGAGACGATCGACGAGACCGCCGAGCGGGTGCGCGCGCTCGTGCCTCGCGCCCGGGTCGCCGTCGCCCATGGCCAGATGCGCGAGGGCGAGCTCGAGAAGACGATGCTCGGCTTCCTGCGCGGCGAGGCCGACGTGCTCGTCTGCACGACGATCGTCGAGTCGGGCCTGGACATCCCGAGCACGAACACGCTGGTCGTGGAGCGCGCCGACCAGATGGGCCTGGCCCAGCTCTACCAGATCCGCGGCCGGGTCGGTCGCTCCCGCGAGCGGGCCTACGCGTACCTGTTCTATCCCTCCGCCGCGGCGCTGAGCGAGAGCACGTCCACGCGCAGCCGGAGCTGGCGCAGGAGCTCCTTCTGCTTCACGCCGAAACGCTGCTCCTCATCGACGATCAGCAGGCCGAGGTCGTTCGGCCGGACGTCGCGGCTCAGGAGGCGGTGGGTGCCGATCAGG
>DATACN010000277.1:0-5764 GCA_036258995.1 Thermoleophilaceae bacterium
TGCCGAACACGCGCGTGACTCCGTACACGATCGCCCCGATCGCGCCCGCCGCCGGGATCGTCAGCACCCACGCCAGGACGATGTTCCCGGCCACGCCCCACCGCACGGCCGAGAGCCGCTTGGCCGCGCCGGAGCCGATCACCGCGCCCGAGATCGTGTGGGTGGTGGACAGCGGGAACCCGACCTGCGACGAGGCCAGGATCACGGCTGCTCCGGCGCCCTGCGCGGCGAACCCCTGCGCGGAGTCCATCTTGTGGATGCGGCTGCCCATGGTCTTGATGATCCGCCAGCCGCCCGCGTAGGTGCCGAGGGCGATCGCGGTGGCCGCCGAGACGACGACCCAGTCCGGGATCTCGAGGTTGTCACCGCCGGCGATGGTGCCGTTCGCGACCAGGGCCAGCGCGATCACGCCCATCGTCTTCTGGGCGTCGTTGGTCCCGTGCGCGAGCGCCAGCAGGCCGCCCGAGACGATCTGCCCTGCCCGGAACCCGCTGGAAACGGGGCCCGGGCGCAGGCGTCCCACGATCCTGTACAGGACGAGGATCGCGAGGCCGCCGACGATGAAGGCAAGGGTCGGGGCGACGAGAGCGGGCACCATCACCTTGCCGAGCACGCCGTCGCCCATGACGGCATCGGACCCGTCGGCGACGAACGCAGCCCCCACCATTCCGCCGATCAGGGCGTGGGAGGAGCTGGACGGCAGGCCGAAGTACCAGGTGATCAGGTTCCAGGCGATCGCACCGACCAGCCCGCCGAAGACGACCAGCAGGAACTCCGGCTCGGGGCGCGCGGCGACCACGTCGTTGGCCACCGTCGCGGCCACCTCCAGCGAGATGAACGCCCCCGCGAAGTTCAGGACCGCCGCATAGCCGACCGCGAGCTGGGGGGCCATCGCGCGAGTCGAGATCGAGGTGGCGACGACATTGGCGGTGTCGTGGAAGCCGTTGGTGAAGTCGAAGGCCAGCGCCGTGGCCACGACGATCACCACGATCAGGTCCGCGTCCAAGCCCGGTAGCCCCTTGCCTCAGGCGTTCTTGATGACGATGCCCTCGATGATGTTCGCCACGTGCTCGGTGGCGTCGATCGCCTCTTCCAGGCGCTCGTAGATGTCCTTCCAGCGGATCACGACCATCGGGTCGATGCCGTTGTCGAAGAGCGACGCGATCGCCTCCCGCGTTATCCGGTCGCCGTCGTTCTCGAGCCGGTTGATCTCGACCGTGTAGTGCGAGAGGTCCTTGAAGGAGCGAAGTCGCGGGAGCGCCTGCTCGATCTGCCGCGCGGCCTGGTGCAGCACCCGCGTGAGCTGCTGGGCTTGCTCCATCGGCGCCTCGATCTTGTAGAGGCCGAGGTAGTCGGCGACCTCCTCGGTGAAGTCCACGATGTCGTCGAGGGCCGAGGCCAGCGCGAGGATGTCCTCGCGGTCGATCGGTGTGACGAAGGTCTGGTTGAGCCGCTGGACGATGTCGTGGGTGATCCGATCGCCCTCCTGCTCGCAGATCAGGATCTCGCGCGCCAGCTCGCTCTGCTCGGGGTAGCTCTCGAGCATGGTCTCGAGCAGGCCCACGGCGCGGACGATGTTGCCGCCGGCCTCCTCGAACAGGTCGAAGAACTCCCGATCCCGCCCGGCGATCACGTTCGATAGTCGCACCGCGCCGCAGGCTACTCCACGGGTACGTCGAACCGGGCCTGCTCGAGGCGG
The DNA here is from genome assembly GCA_036258995.1 of Thermoleophilaceae bacterium. Taxonomy (GTDB): domain Bacteria; phylum Actinomycetota; class Thermoleophilia; order Solirubrobacterales; family Thermoleophilaceae; genus DATACN01. The sequence continues at coordinate 1,700 of DATACN010000277.1, forward strand.
CGGGCGGGGAGGTCGCCGGCCCGCTCCCGCACGGCGGCGGCGGCCGCGCGCCAGTCGTATTCCACGCGGCGCTGCTCGACGCGCCCGTCGTCGTGCACGAGCGCGTAGGCCGAGCGGTGGTCGCCGTCCCAGGGCAGCCCGACGCTGCCCGGGTTGACCAGCTCGATCCCGCCCGGCCCGGTGCGCTGGAAGGCCAGGTGGGTGTGCCCGAAGACCACGCGCCGCGCTTGGACGCCGTTCAGCAGCTCGGCGTCGAGGTCGCTGGGGTCAGGCAGGAAGCTCTTCATGTCGGACTCGGGCGAGCCGTGGCAATAGAGCACGTCGCCTTCGTCGGCGCTCTCCGGAAGCCCGGCCAGCTCGGCGATCAGCTCATCGCCCAGGGCCTCGCGCGCCTTCTCGATAACCGCCTGCATCGGCTCGGGCGCGTCCGGGGCGTCGGCCAGCCATCGGTCGGCGTTGCCGCGGATCCAGCGCGCGTCGAGCTGCTTCAGCCGCTCGACGGTCTCGAGCGGCCAGCCGCCCGCGACCGCGTAGTCGCCGCCCAGCAGGAAGCGATCGGCGCCGGCGTTGCTCGCATCCTCCAGGACGGCCTCCAGTGCAAGCAGGTTCCCGTGCACGTCGTAGAGCAGCGCCAGCACGGATGTAGCTAAGCGGATACTGGACGAACGTTTAGGTTTGACCTGGGCCGGTCACCGGAACCCCGGAAGAAAGGACTCGATCCGGGAGGAATCCCATGTGCTTCAAGCCGAACCGTGCCGAGGGACTCGAGAAGCTCGATCGGTGGGAGAAGGAACGCGGCCACGACGGCCGCACACGCGACCCGGTGTCACGAAACGTGCGGCCGCGCGGCAACCAGGATCCCGACTCGCGGGACCTGAAGCGGAGCGTTGAGCGCTTCGAAGCCCTGCTAGGGCGCTGACGCTATTCTCGGCCCCGGCGGCCGGCCAACCGGCTGCCGGGGGCCGTTAGCTCAGTTGGGAGAGCGCCAGCTCGACAAGCTGGAGGTCGCTGGTTCGAGACCAGCACGGCCCATCCCGCTGCGTGCGTAAGACTCTTCTCCCGTGGGCTGCTTCCTCGCGCTCCTCGCGCTCATCTCGCCCCGGCTCGTTCTGTTCTTGCTATGGCTCTTCGACGACGTCCTCAGCCGCGCGTTCGACAGCTGGATCCTGCCCCTGCTCGGGTTCTTCCTGTTGCCCTGGACGACGCTCGCCTACGTCGCGTTCTGGGACTGGGGCGCCGGGCGTGAGGTCAGGGGCTTCGAGTGGTTCTTCGTCGTGCTGGCGTTCCTGATCGACCTCAGCTCATACGCCGGCGGTGGTCGATTCCGAACGGCGCGAGAGCCCGCCTGAGTCGCGAGGTGCGGGCGGGCGCTCCAGCTTGCCGTGGGCTTGCATCGCGACCTCGAACGCCTCGCGGCTCGTGTACGTCGGGGTCCAGCCCAGCGTGGACTTGAGCTTTTCGTTCGAGGCGACCCAGGGGTAGAGGCCGAACTCGATCTGGCCTACGGGGGCCTCGGCCTGGCGCAGCTTCCACATCGCCCTGTTCAGGGCCCGAGCCGCGCCCAGCGGGATCTTGCGGATCGGCTGGCCGATCGCCTCTGCGCACTCGCGGTAGGTCATGAGGCCGTCGGCGGTGACGTTGTAGGCGCCGGCGTGGCGGCCGTCGAGCAGGCGGGACATCGCCTCGACGAGGTCGTCCTCGTGGACGAACTGGATCTTGCCCTCGAGGTTGCCGGTGTCGAAGGTGGCCGGTGACTTGGTCCACAGGCGCACCAGCGAGTTGTCGACGTTCGGACCGAGGACGATGCAGGGCCTGACGATCGTCATTACGCGGTCCGGGTGGTTGGCGGCCCAGAGCTGGCAGATCCGGTCGGATTCGGCCTTGTCGCGCGCGTAGTTGTAGCTCGGCACCCCGCGGACCGGGTCGTCCTCGGTCAGCGGCTCGGGGTTGTCCGGGAATGCCCCGTAGGCCGCGGTAGAGGAGGTCACGAGCACCTGCTGGGTGCCGGCGGCGGCTGCCGCCTCGAGCACGTTGTGCGTGCCGTTCACGTCCACGTCGTACATCAGGGCCTCGTCGTGGATCGGGTCGAGGAAGAAGGCCAGGTGCACCAGGGCGTCCGGCCGCTCGCGCTCGACCACCGCCCGGACCGCCCTGCGGTCGCGCACGTCCATCCGCTCGAACCGCGTGCGCGGACGGTACGTCGCCGGGGGACGGACGTCGCAGATGACGATCTCGTCGGTGTCCTCGCGCGAGGAGAGCAGCGACACGAGCCGCGTACCGATGTAGCCGGAGCCGCCCGTGATCAGGTAGCGCATTCGTCCACCAGTGCGCGGATGCTAAAGGTCCGCGCGAAGCGTCCGATGCGTAGGGGTAGGAAGACCGACGGGCCGGACCAGGTGGAAGCGCCTGCCGGTGGCACGTCTTCACGAAGCGAGGGGGCTACAGGGCCCCCTTCTTCGTGCCTGGACACGGCTGGCGAGGCGCCCGAGGTGGGGTTAGGGTTGCCGGGTGACTCGCCCCTCCCGCCTGAAGGCCGGCGTTGCGGTCGTGGCCGCGGGCGCCGCCGCGGCGGTCGCGATCGCGCCATGGCAGGCCCCGGCGGCCTTCCCCGGCGCGAACGGACGGATCGCCTTCCAGACCAGCCGCGACGGCAACCTCGAGATCTACTCGATGAGGCAGGACGGCAGCAGCGTGCGCCGCCTCACCGACAACGACGTAGCCGACCGCAATCCGAGCTACGCGGCGAGCGGCCACCTGATCGCGTTCGAGCGCGGCTCCGAGGAGGGTCCGGACATCTACCTGATGGCAGCCGACGGCAGCGGCCGGACCCGCATCGCCCGCCAGGGGGGCCAGCCCGCCTGGTCGCCGGACGGGCGCCGGATCGCGTTCCGCAGCGGCCGCGACGGCAACGCGGAGATCTACGTGATGGACGCCGACGGCACCGACGTCCGCCGGCTGACGAACCACCCGGCCGAGGACGCCAAGCCCGCCTGGTCCCCCGACGGCACCAGGATCGCCTTCCACACGCTGCGCGACGGGCCGACCCGCGAGATCTACGTGATGGACCCCGACGGCAGCGACCAGGCCAGGCTGACGAACAACGCCGTTCACGATCTGGAGCCGGCGTGGTCGCCTGACGGCACCAGGATCGCCTTCCAGCGGGTCCTGCCCAACACCGGGGCCGACATCGGGGTCATGAATGCGGACGGCACGGCGCCTGCGCGGCTCACCACCGATCCCGCCGAGGACCGCGCGCCGGCCTGGTCGCCCGATGGGACGAGGATCGCCTTCACCAGCGCCCGGGACGGCAACGCCGAGGTCTACTCGATGAACGCCGACGGGAGCGGTCAGACGAACCTCTCCGCGAACGCCGCCTTCGACTCCCAGCCGGACTGGGCAGTCGTCCCCGGCGAGAAGACGCTCGCCGACCTGCCGCCGCCGGTCGTGGGCGAGACGGCGAACGTCGATCCGAGCGGGCGCGTCCTGTTCGGGGTCCGGCGCCGCGGGCGCGCGGCCGGCGCCGCCCAGAAGGGGGTGCGCTTCGTGGCGCTTCGGGAGGCCCGCCAGATCCCGGTGGGCTCGTTCGTCAACACCCGGCGCGGCCGGATCCGGCTTCAATCGGCCGGGAAGTCCGCGAGCAGCCGGCAGACCGGCACCTTCTCCGGCGGGCTGTTCCAGGTGCTTCAGTCGCGCCGCGGGTCGACCAAGGGGCTCACCTCATTGCGGCTGAAGGGCTCCAGCTTCCGCCGCTGCGGCAAGGGGTCGAGCCGGCACGCCCGCGCCGCCTCGCACATCCGCCGCCGCCTGCGAAGCCGCGCCCGCGGGCGCTTCCGTACGCGCGGCCGCCACTCCGCCGCCACCGTCCGCGGCACGACCTGGGTGACCGTAGACCGCTGCGACGGGACCCTGACCGCGGTCAGGCAGGGGCGGGTGGTCGTGCGCGACTTCCGCCGCCGGCGCAGCATCCTCGTCCGCGCCGGCAAGAGCTATCTGGCCCGGCGCTAGTCCTCGTCGCCGGCGAACTTCTTCTCGAGGTCCTTCATCACGCCGGGCTCGCGCAGCGTC
>DATACN010000278.1:0-6613 GCA_036258995.1 Thermoleophilaceae bacterium
CGCATCACGTTGTTGATGAGGTCCGGCGGGATCGTCGACGAGGTCTGCTCGACCGGGATGCGCCCGCCGTCCGGCAGCACGTCCTTCGACGTACCGAGATCGCAGTCGATGAAGTACTCGCCGATCAGCGACTGCTGGCGCACGTCGCAGGTGGCGTCCCTTCGCAGCGAGTCGAAGCCCGGCTCGTTGACCTCTACCGTGACGATCGTTCGGTAGGGCTGCGAACGGGTCAGCCGGAAGTCGCTCGTGACGCCGGCGTCGACGCCGCCGATCTTGAGCACGCCTCCCTCGACCAGGCCGAAAGCGTTGTCGAAGACGATCTCGTAGCTCTTCAGCGCCGAGCGATCGTCGCCCCTCGCGGCAGTCAGCACGAGTGCCGCGACCACGGACGCGAGCACGGCGAGGATCGTGAGCAGCCGGCGCATTACTTGATCTCTCCCGTCGCCCGGTGCGCCTCCTGGCAGTCGAGCTCCTTCTGCTCCTCCTCAGACCACACGTTGGAGCCGTCGGGCGCGGGCTCTTCGGAGGCGCCCGGACAGCGCGCGACCTGCTTGGTCCGAGCGAGCTCCTTGAAGACCTCCCCGCGATCCGCGAGCGGGATCAATTCGCCTGTCGGCAACCCGCCCTGCATCGAGAAGGCATTCACGTAGAGCTGCGCGCGCGAGAAGGAGCCGAGCGCGTCGTACGTGCCGGTGTGGGAGAAGTCATCCATCCAGCCGAGGAAGTCGACGGTGTAGGGGCGTCCGTGCGCCACGATCGGCGCCGAGTCCTCGAACGCGCGGCTCATCTGGGGGAAGGCACCCAGGGTGCGGCCGACGTTCACCCGTCCCGTGCCGAAATCGATGCTGCGGTTCTTCTCCACCAGCGTGATCTGCTCGAGCGGCGGGTACGCACGCTGGAGCTCGAGCAGGTCGTTCGGGCGGCCCGGGCGGCGTGCGATCAGCCGTAGCCGGCGCACGGTTGGCACGGCGTCCTGCGCGAACGGGCGCAGCTCGGCCAGGTAGGGCCGCAGCTTGCGCGCGACGGGCTTCGAGGCCTCGACCCACGGGTCGAGCTCGTCGAGCGTTGAGCGCAGGTTCACGTAGGTCGTGTTGGCCTGGCGCATGAACGGGGGCAGCCGCCCGATGGCCTCGGCCAGCGCCTCCTTCTCGCTGCCAAGAGCGCGCGTGGTGGAGTTGAGGTTTCCGATCAGCGAGGCGAGGTCGTCGCGGCGCTCCGACAGCGCCGTGACGAGGCGCTCGGAGCCGACCAGGAAGCGCTCGAGCGCGGCGGGCTCGTGGCGAAGCTCCTCGAACAGCCGGCTCGAGGCGGCGAGCTGCGGGTTCAGGTACATGAGGCCGCGGTTGGCCTGCTCGCCTCGGCCCTCGTACTGGCGCCGGCCGCCCTCGTAGAAGTTCTGGATCGAGCGGCGGGTCTTGGGGTCGAAGATGCTGAAGAACTGGTCGATGTCGACGTTCGTCGTCGTGTGACTGGTGTCGATCACCCCGCCGTCCTGGATGTCTTCGCCGGCCTGGTTCTCCGGCGGCAGCATGAGCTGGATGTAGCGGCCGGCAACCGAGGTCTGGCCCGCGGCGCGGATCTGCGCGCGCGTTCCCTCGCGCAGCGGGGCGTACTTCTCGTCGACCTCGATCTCGACCTCGGCCTGGCCGTCTGGCGTGATCTCGAAGCCCTTGACGAGCCCCGCGTCGGTGCCGCCGATGTCGACGACGTTGCCCTTGACGAGCTGAGCCGCGTTGAGGAAGCGCAGCTTGACCGTGTAGCCCCCGCCTCCGCCGAACAGCAGCAAGGCCACCAGCGCGATGCCTCCGATGACCGCCGCCAGTGCGGCTACGCGCGTGAGGCCCAAGCCCCCCTCAGCCGCCTCTTCTCTCGATGCCCGACCGTTCAATAGCCGCAGTCCGCGCGACGCGAACCCTCCTGCCGCGGAGACAGTACCTGGGCTGTCGCGCCGCGAACAGCCCCAACCGTCGCGGAGCGCGCTAGCGCTGAATGGTGAGCGGCTCGGCCTGCTCGGCGACCGCGTCCACTACCTCGCCCGGCTCGCCCTCCTCGCGGGCGCAGACGACCCGGAACGAGCCCGTGCCGAGCTCGGGGTTGGCGCGGATGGGCAGGCCCCGTATGGCGTCCCAGCCGAGCCGCTCGACCTCGAACGGGTTCATCTCGACCGCGACCGCGGGGAACGGGCAGGTCGTGTTGTGGTGATCGATCGCACGCGAGATCGCCTCGAGGTTCTTGACCTCGGCCGAGCTCACCTCGAAGCGGGCTCCCCCAGGATCTGGGTGTAGTGCTCAATCGTCCTGCGCAGGCCCTCGCGCAGGTCGATCTCGGGCTGCCAGCCGAGCAGGTCGCGCGCCCGGGCGATGTCGGGCTGGCGCACCTGCGGGTCGTCCACGGGCAGCGCCTCGAACACGATCTCCGAGCGCGACTCCGTGAGCTCCACGACGAGCTTGGCCATCTCGAGCAGGCTCATCTCGTCCGGGTTGCCGAGGTTCACGGGCTCGTGCACGCCCGACTCGGCCAGAGCGACGAGACCGCGGATCAGGTCGTCCACGTAGCAGAAGCTGCGGGTCTGGGCGCCCTCGCCGAAGACCGTGACCGGCTTGTCTGTGAGCGCCTGGCGCAGGAACGTCGGAATCGCGCGGCCGTCGGCGGGCCTCATGCGCGCGCCAAAGGTGTTGAAGATTCGCGCGATGCAGGTGTCCACGCCCTGCTGGCGCAGGTAGGCCATCGTCAGCGCCTCGGCGTAGCGCTTGGCCTCGTCGTAGACCCCCCGTGGCCCGATCGGATTGACATTGCCCCAGTAGGTCTCGGGCTGCGGGTGCACCTGCGGGTCGCCGTAGACCTCTGAGGTCGAGGCGAGCAGGAAGCGCGCCCGGTGCTTCTTTGCCAGGCCGAGGGAGTTGTGGGTGCCGTAGGCGCCCACCTTGAGCGTGTGCAGCGGCAGGCGCGCGTAGTCGATCGGCGAGGCCGGGGAAGCCATGTGGTAGACGAAGTCGATCGGCTCGTCTATCTCGTAGTGCTCGGTGATGTCGAGCATCTCGAACCGAAAGTCCCCTTCCCGGACGTGCTCGATGTTGGTCAGCGAGCCGGTCTCGAGGTTGTCGATGCACACGACGCGGTGGCCGCGTCCGAGCAGGTAGTCGCACAGGTGCGAGCCGAGGAAGCCGGCGCCGCCCGTGACGAGGGAGGTGGGCATGCGCGTGAGAGTACAGCCGTCGCAGGCCGTGATGCAGAAATAAGAGGAGGGCGCCCGGGGCGCCCTCCTCACGAGTCCTGCCTGCTTGTGGTCCGGCTACCGTGCCAGCGCGGCGCTCACGTTGAGCCTTCCGGCAGTGACCGTGCGATCGACGAGCGAGCTCGTCCGGACCGCGCTGCCGAGAATCGCGTTGCGAATCTGCGGGGCTGTCGCCCCCGGATGGGTCGACTCGTAGAGAGCCGCCGCTCCGCTCACGTGCGGCGTCGCCATCGAGGTGCCGTCGAAGGCCCAGTAGGCGGTCCCGCTCGAGTCCTGCGGCACGGTCGACTCGATCGCCGCGCCCGGGGCCCCGATGTCCACCGTCGTCCGCCCGTAGTTCGACCAGCGCGGACGGCTGCCGTTGCTCGCGATCGCCGCGACCGAGATCACCGCGTCGTAGCTCGCGGGCGACTGGGTGCTCGTGCCCCTCGTGGTGTTGTAGTTGGCGGGATAGCTGGCCCACCGGTCGTTGTTGCGGCCCTCGTTGCCCGCCGCGGCGATGAACAGGATGTCGGCCTTCGCCGCGCGGATGACGGCGTCGTGCAGACCCTGCGAGTAGCCGCCGCCACCCCACGAGTTGTTGGTGGCCACGATGTTCGCGCCGCGGTTCTCCAGGCCCGTCATGTAGTCGACGGCCTTGATCGCGGCGGCCGTGGTCCCGCCGTTCGGGCCCAGGAACTTGCCGGAGACGATCCCGACGTTCCAGTTGACGCCCGCGACACCCTCGCGATTGGCCTCCGCGCCGATGGTGCCGGCCACATGCGTGCCGTGCTCGTCGGTCGTGAAGTCCGCGGGCGGGTTCCCGTCGAAGACGGTGCGGTCGTTGTTGGCGAAGTCCCAGCCGTTGACGTCGTCGGCGTAGCCGTTGCCGTCGTTGTCGACGCCGTCACCGGGGGTCTCGCCCGGATTGCGCCAGATGTTGGCGTCGAGGTCCGGATGGTTGACCATCACGCCCTCGTCGATGACGCCGATGACGACGTTCGAGCTCCCGGTCGCCCCGGCGTTCCAGGACTCTGCGGCCTGGCTGCCGTACGGGTTCGTCCGAAGGGGGCTCTGATCACCGTACATGCCCCAAAGGCGGCCGCCCGTGTAGTACGGGTCGCCGCTCGTCGCGAGCTTGGTCAGACGCCAGTTGGGCTCGGCGTACGCCACCGCGGGATCGGCCTCGAGTGCCTGGATCGCGCGCGACTCCGAGGCGCCGCGACGCAGCTCGAACAGGTCGATGGACGACTTTCCGCTGCCCCGCACGAGGGCGTCGCGGTCGAGTGCGCGAACCTTGCGGCCCGCCCGCTCGCGTGCCGCCGCCGTGGCCCCCTTCTCATAGCCCACGATCAGCTCGTCTGCGACCGGAGCCGAAGGACCCTGAACGGGGCCGTCCTGCCTGCCTTCGGCGGCCGCCCCCGCGGAGGCCGCCAGCACAGCTGCCACGACGGCGCCGAGGCCGCCCGAGAGAGTGAGAAAGCGCTTCATGTTCGTCTACCCCTGTCCTGGTCTTCGACCTGCCCCCTACGGACGGGCCGTCTCCAATTGCGGTAGATCATTGCAGGAAATCGATGTCTTGTCAACTGTGTCTTGACACTTTTTACATGTAATGCCATACTTCCTTCCATGGCGGATTGGAGCCTTTTCTCGAATCACGGACTGGCCCTGATCTGCATCGCGCGCTCGCCCGGCATGCGCCTGCGCGAGATCGCGGACTGCGTGGGGATCACCGAGCGCGCGGCGAGCCGGATCGTCGGCGACCTCTGCAGCGAGGGCTTCCTCGAGAAGACCCGGACCGGCCGGCGCAACTCCTACGAGCTTGACCCCACGAGGCCGGTGGGTCACAGCCTCACCGACGGCCACGCGGTGGGCGAGATCCTCGCCCCGCTGATGGACGACGCGCCGTCGCGGAGCAAGGACGCGGCATAGTCCGCGGCCCTTGCGCTACTGGCTGAAGCTGAACGGGACCGGCGACCGCCCGTACCTGACCGCCGACTGGGCCGCGCGGCGGGCGCCTTGGGTGCGCGAGCACGGCGAGGTCTCGATGTTCCCGCGCGTGCCGCGAATCACCGCCGGCGACCGCCTGATCGAGTACGCGGTCGGCTCCCACCGCGAGTTCGGCGAGGGCCGCATCTTCGCGGTGGCCGATGTGCTGTCGGATCCCGAGCCGAGCCCGCACCAACGCTGGCCGGTGCAGGTGCGAACGCGCACGCTGATCCCCGGCCCGGCTCTCGGCTTCTGCCCCACCATCGCCGACATCGGCGTGATGCGCCGCTCCCTGGGACGGCACTCCCACATCCGCCTGACCCGCGAGCAGGGCGAGCTGGCGGAAGAGCTGATCGCCGAGGCCGCGGAGGAGTTCGGATCCCTCTCCGCAACCTCACGCCCCCGCCAGGATTCGAACCTGGGACCCTCGGATTAGAAGTCCGACGCTCTGTCCACTGAGCTACGGGGGCCCAGCGGCCGAGGATAAGGCGTGATCCGGGCACCCGCCCGCCGGCGACGGTGACCGGCCCCTATTCGCACGAGACGGCGCTCGTGCTTCGTCCAGGACGAGAGTGAGTCACGCGCGTTTTCACCGGGCGTCGAAGGCTGCTCCCTTCGTTAGGGAGCAGAAGTCTCGACCTGCGCTGCTGCTCGTCGTCCAACTCGACAGTCTTGTCAGGGAACTCCGTGACACCTCCCATCGCGGCAACGCAGGCGTCTGCGATCGCCACCGAAGCTAAGAGCTGTGGTCCAGCGTTAACCTGCCGCAATGCCCGCGACAGCCCTCACTTCCGCGGAGATCTCGCTTCCAAGCACCGCTGACGCCGCTCGGGTGCGGGAGCGAATCGCGACCCTGGCTGACACCGTGGACCTGGTGGGGCTGACCGACAACCACGCCGGACAGCCACGCATGTCGCCACTCGCCGCGGTCGCGCTCGCGAGAGAACAGGGCGTGCGGACCGTCGTGCACATCTCTTGCCGCGACCGCAACCGGTTGGCGCTCCAGTCGCAGGTCGTCGGCGCCACCGCGCTCGGGTCCGAGGGCGTCCTGTGCATCCATGGTGACCCCGTCGAGGGAATCCCCCGAGTCAAGGATCTCAGCGCGACATCGCTGATCGCCGCCGTGAAGGAGTGGGCGGCTCCGCACGAAATCGCGGTCGGCGCCGTCGTCAATCCGTTCGCGACCGACCTGGACCGTGAGCTGCGTCTGCTGAAGCGCAAGCTCGATGCCGGGGCCAACTTCGTCCAATCGCAGATGGTCTTCGACCTCGATGCCCTGCGCGAGTTCATGGAGCGAGCGGCGGACCTGCTCGCCGGGGCTCGCTTCTACGCGGGAGTTGCCCTGTTGCGCAGCCGGCGGATGGCCGACCATGCTCGGCGGTTGCCGGGGTGTCTGGTCCCTGACGATGC
>DATACN010000279.1:0-3005 GCA_036258995.1 Thermoleophilaceae bacterium
CGGCGGGCTCCTCGGACTCGGGGGTCCAGTCGTTGCCCTTCCAGGAGATCGCGTGCTGCGGCGGCTCCTCGGTCATCCCCTCCCACCACACGTCGTCGTCGTCGGTGAGGGCGGCGTTGGTGAAGATCGTGTCGTGGTCGACCGCCGCCATCGCGTTCGGGTTCGTGTCCTGCCCGGTTCCGGGCGCGACGCCGAAGAACCCGGCCTCCGGGTTGATCGCGTAGAGGCGGCCGTCGTCGCCGAACTTCATCCAGGCGATGTCGTCGCCGATCGTCTCGACGCCCCAGCCCTCGAGCGTCGGGATGAGCATCGCGAGGTTGGTCTTCCCGCACGCTGACGGGAAGGCGCCGGTCACGTGCTTCACGCGCCCGTCCGGCGAGGTCAGCTTCAGGATCAGCATGTGCTCGGCCAGCCAGCCCTGGTCGCGCGCCATCACCGACGCGATGCGCAGCGCGAAGCACTTCTTGCCGAGGAGGGCGTTGCCGCCGTAGCCGGAGCCGTACGACCAGATCTCGCGCGTCTCCGGGAAGTGGACGATGTACTTCTCCTCGTTGCACGGCCACGGGCTCGTGTCTCCCGGCGCGCCGACGGAGTGCAGGCAGGGCACGAAGTCGCCGTCGTCGCCGAGGACGTCGAGGGCGCCCTTGCCCATGCGGGTCATGATCCGCATGCTGGTGGCCACGTAGGGCGAGTCGGTGAGCTGGACGCCGATCTCGGCGATCCGCGAGCCCAGCGGGCCCATCGAGAAGGGCACCACGTACATGGTGCGGCCCCGCATGCAGCCCTTGAACAGGCCCTGCAGCGTCTCGCGCATCTCGCCCGGGTCGCGCCAGTTGTTGGTCGGCCCCGCACCGGACTCGTCCTCGGAGCAGATGAAGGTCCGGTCCTCGACCCGGGCCACGTCGCCGGGGTCGGAGCGGGCCAGATAGGAGTTGGGGCGCTTGGCGTCGTCGAGCCGCTCGAAGGTGCCTGCCTCGACGAGCTGCCCGCAAAGGTGGTCGTACTCCTCGGCCGAGCCGTCGCACCAGTGAACCGCCTCCGGCTGCGTCAGCTCCGCGATCTCGTCCACCCACTCGAGGAGCCCGCGATTGGTGGTGGGCGCCGTGGCGGCATCGATGCTCATGCGGCGGAAGCCTATCCCGCCCCGTCCTAGACTGAGGCCGGTGAGCGCCGTCGTGCGGTTCGTCGCGTCCGTGATGATCGTGAGCGGGGCACTCCTCATCTCGGACGCCGCGGTCACGCTCCTGTGGCAGGAGCCCGTGTCCTGGTTCCTGGCCGAGCGCCAGCAGGGAAAGCTCGAGGACGCGCTGGCCGCGCCCCCGCGGCGGGTGCTGGCCAGGCAGCCGCTCGAGGGCGACGCCATCGGCCGGATATCGATGCCCTCGATCGGGGTGTCGGAGTTCATCGTGGAGGGCACGGACACGGCCAACCTGCGCAAGGGGCCGGGCCATTACCCGGACACGCCCCTCCCCGGCGAGCGCGGCACCGCCGCCATTGCCGGCCACCGGACCACCTACGGAGCGCCATTCCGCCGCCTCGACGACCTGCGCCCAGGGCAGCCGGTCGCGGTGGACCTGCCCTACGGGCGCTTCGTCTATCGGGTCGAGCGGATTCGGATCGTCGACGACCAGGACCTGTCGGTGCTACGCCGTGTCGGCTACGACCGGCTGGTGCTGACCGCGTGCCACCCGCTCTACAGCGCCGCCGAGCGGGTAGTGGCCTTCGCCCGCTTCGTGCGCCGCGAGCGCAGCCGCGTCGTGAACCGGTCCTGACCCCTCGAGCGAGGACTGGTCCTGGGACTCGAACCACAGGATGAGGCCCACCACCAGCGCCAGCGAGATCGCCAGCACCGCGAGCCAGTACAGGAGCTTCCCGAGCACCGAGGCGATGCTATTCGCCAAGGAGCTCGCGCAGCTTGCGCAGCCCGCGGTAGACGCGACCCTCCACGGTCGAGAGCTTCTCCCCCTGCAGGCGGGCGATCTCGGGGACGGTCAGGTCGCCGCCGTAGCGCAGGGCGATCGCCTCGCGTTCCTCCTCGCTCAGCTCCGCCAGCGCCCTCACGAGCTCGTCGCGCTCGGCTACCCGCTGGATCGAGCCGGCCCCGCTCGGGGCAGGCTCCGCCACCCGCTCCACAGCCCTCCCCTCGGCCTCCCGGCGCCTGATCTGGTCGCGCAGTAGGTTCAGCGCGATCGAGTAAATCCAGGTCTTGCGGCTCCCCTTGCGCGGGTCGAATCGCCGCCTGGCCCGCAGCACCCGCTCGAAGGTGTCGGCCAGCAGGTCCTCGGCGAGGACGCGGTCCCCGGTGCGATAGGCGAGGAACGCCAGCAGACCCTGGGCGTGCTCCTCGTACAGGCGCTCGAACTCCTCCTGGCGCATCGAATGATTATTCGCCGATCAGGAATCGGCCCCCTCGTTCGTATAAGGGGTCGATGGATGCAATCGAGGCACGGCTGCGGCGGGAGCGCACGACGGCGAGCAGAGTTGAGCTCGACGAGCTCAAGCTCCGCGCGATGCGGCAGGCCGCCCAGACAAAGGGGATCAGGGGGAACTTGATGAAGTCACGTTTCGCGCTGCTCGCGATGATCGTCGCGGGCTTCATGATGAGCACGACGGGGGCGACCCTCGCAGTGAGCGGCAGCTCGGGCAGTGGAAGCGCCGCCACCAACGAGTACTACACCACGCCGCCCGGCGACCAGAACGGAACCTCGGGGGGCCAGACCCTTGCGGGCCAGGAAGAGGGCGGGCCCGAGGTGAGCCAGCCCGGTGGCGCCGGCGGTGGCGGCGAGCAGCCGGCGGCCGCTCAGGAAGCCGCCCAGGAAGAGGCCGCGGCCGGCGGAGAGAGCCTCCCGTTCACCGGGTTCCTGGCCATTCCGCTGCTGATCGGAGGCGTGGCGCTGATGGGAACCGGCGCGGCGCTCCATCGCAGGGCCGGTCGCTCCTAGCGTCCCACCGGCTGGACAGACAGGTCTAGGGGAAGGCGAGCGCTCAGCGCTCGCCTTCTCCAC
>DATACN010000280.1:0-11704 GCA_036258995.1 Thermoleophilaceae bacterium
GGGACGTGGCGCATCAGAACCGCCAGGTCCCCCTCGGCACGCCCGTCATCATCCGCCGATAACGCCGGTCAACCCGTCCATCCGGATTGGGGCCCACCCGGGATGGGTACTAGGACCCGACCATCGGTGGAAGGAGAGGCAAATGATCGGCATCTTGATAGCGATTCTGATTGCGGCCCTCGTATACGCGCTCTGCGTCGCCCTGGGCCTGCCCTCGATCGTGGGCATCATCGCCGCGATCCTGGTGCTCCTGGCGGGCATCCCGAGCGGAGGCTTCGGCATAGGCAGCCGCTTCGGCACGCGCGACCGCACGATCTAGACATCGCCGCGCGGCGGCGCGGGATGGTCGGTCTGGGCGGGTACGCTGGATCACGGCTGCCCGCCTAGCTCAATTGGCAGAGCACGCGCCTTGTAAGCGCGAGGTTCTCGGTTCGAGTCCGAGGGCGGGCTCTACGAACTAGGCCTGTGCGGCGCCCGCCGTCGCCTGCTCGAGGTCGCCGTGCCCGTTCGAGGATACGGGCACCTCGGCGGGTGGCTCGAACTCGTCCTCGGGGTTCAGGCGGCGCTCCAGCTCGCCCAGGACCAGACCGAAGAGGAAGTGGCGCCAGGTGGCCTGGGCCAGCGCCCGGCGGTTGCCGGAGAGCTTCTCGAGCTCCGAGCGGGCCGGATGCCCGCTGTCCACGAGGGGGACGAGCGGCCAGGTGGCGCCATGCTCGGCCATTGCGGCCACGAGTGCCGCGACCTGCGGCGGTCCCGGGATGAACGGTCGCGCCAGGGCGTAGGTCGCCCCGAAGATCGCGCCGTAGGTCAGGTGGATCCCGAGGCCTACCACCGGCCATGCCGGGCCGCGGGTCACCGCCTTGCCGAGGATCTCCAGGTCGTCGTAGCGGGTGCCGAAGATCCGCTTGTCGAGCGGCTGCTGGGCCGCCCATGCGCCCGCCGCGATCGAGCCGGCGAGAGCCCCTCCCAGTGTGCGCCTGAGCTCCACAGGGGCGCAGCGTAACGCGCTGCCCCCAAACGGGTAGCTAGCCCTGATGCCGCTCGAGCTTCATCACGAGCGGACGCGTCGTCATGGCGTGAATCCGCTCGTCTACTGGCCCGTCTACGCCGTCCTCAAGCCGGCGCTGCATCTGATGTTCCGGCTCCGCCGCCGGGGCCATCGCCACATACCGAAGGGGCCGGTGATCCTCGCCGCCAACCACCGCAGCTTCCTCGACCCGTTCATCGTCGCCTGCTGCCTGCCGCGGCCCATCTACTTCATGGCGAAGCAGGAGCTGTTTCGCAACCGCCTCCAGGGCTGGCTGCTCAACTGCCTCGGGGCCTTCCCGGTTCGCCGCGGCGAGTCCGACGAGGAATCGATGGAGACGGCGCGGCAGCTCCTCGCCGCCGGCAAGCCGGTCGTGATCTTCCCCGAGGGCACCCGGCAGCGCACCGGCTCCCTCGGAAACCCGAAGCGCGGGGTCGGAAGGCTGGCGCTCGAGACCGGCGCACCCGTCGTGCCGATCGCGGTGAAGGGCAGCGAGCGGGCGCGGCGCGGCTGGCTGATCCGGCCGGTGAAGGTGAGCATCCGCTGCGGCGCCCCGCTGACCTTCCCGCGCGTGGAGCAGCCGTCCCCTGCTCTGGCGGCCGAGGTGACCGCGCGGATCTGGCCGTGCGTGCAGCTTCAGTGGGAGTGGCTCGGCGGCCTGCCGCCGCTTCGCACCGCCGCGGTGGTGGGAGCGGGCTGCATGGGCACCGCGATCGCGGGCCTGCTCGACAGGGCCGGGCTCGACGTGCAGCTCGGCTGCCGCACCCAGGCCCAGGCCGACCGCCTCGCCGCCTCGCGCGAGAACTCCGACTACCTGCCGGGAGTGGAGCTCCCCGATTCGATCTCGGTGCGCGCGGTCCCGAGCCTCGAGCTCGCGGCCGCGGACCTCGTCGTGCTGGCGGTTCCGAGCTCCGCTCTGCCTTCGGTGCTCGGCCAGCTCGGCGCGCAGATCGGCTCCCGCAGCGCAGTGCTCGTGGTGGCCAAGGGCCTGGTCCCGCCGCTAGGCACCACTCCGGAGGCCTACGTGTCCGAGCGCGTCCGCGCCCGCGCGGTCGCCTGCCTCGGCGGCCCGTCTCACGCGCGCGAGGCCGTGGCCGGCGGGGCGTCGGTCGTTGTCGCCACCCGCAACCGCGACCTCGAGCGCCAGCTGCGCGAGGTCCTGACGGCCGGAGGCCTGACGGTCGAGACCACCGACGACGTAACCGGCGTCGAGCTCGCGGCCTGCGCGAAGAACGCTGCGGCGCTCGCCTCCGCAGCTGCCGCATCGCGGGGGGTCAACCTGGCCGGTGCCGCCGCGGGACGGGTCTTCTCGGAAGTGCACCAGCTCGCCCTGGTCCGGGGCGGCCGCAGCGAGACCTTCGCGGGGCTCGCGGGCGCCGGGGACCTCGTCGCCACTAGCCTGGCCGAGGGAAGCCGCAACCGCCGCGCCGGGGAGCTCGTCGGGGCGGGCGTGCCGACGCCCCAGGTCGCGGCCGCTGTCGGCCAGACCGCCGAGTCGCTGGCCACCGTGCCGCTGCTCGACGACGCCCTCGTCCGCGACGGGATCGAGGCCCCCGTCACCGCCGGCCTGAGAGAGGTGCTCGAGGGGCGCAGCTCCGCGGACGACTGGCTCGAGAGCGTCCGCTCGGCACGTGGATCCGGCGCGCGGGCTGAGGCCGCTGCGGCGAGAGTAGGCTGACGGTGAGTGGGCGAGGATGCCGACAAGCAACAGCTCGACCGGGACTTCACCGAGCTCTACCGGACCCACCTGCGCGACGTGTACAGCTACGCGTACTACCGGATCGGCAACCACCACGACGCCGAGGACCTCACCGAGCAGACCTTCCTGCAGGCCTACCGCCACTTCGAACGCGCGCTGCGGGAGTCGAACGGGCGGCCGCTGCGCCCCTGGCTGATCCGAATCGCCCACAACCTGGCGGCCAACTACTACCGCGACCGCTCGCGCCGTCCGCAGACCAACCTCGAGGACGCCGGGGTGCTCTCGAGCCTGCACCCCACCGAGGAGGTCGTGGAGGGCCGGGAGGAGGTCAAGGAGGTGCTCGCCGGCGTGGCCGAGCTGCCCGACGACCGCCGCGAGGCGTTGATCATGCGCTTCGCCCTCGGCATGGAGAACAAGGAGATCGCGCGTGCGCTCGGAAGGTCCGAAGGCGCCACCAAGGTGTTGATACACAGGGCCATCAAGCAATTGGAGCAAGGACTGATGCAAGAGGTGCACGATGAGTGAGGTCGAGCGTCTGCTGCGCTCCGCCCTCGTTCCGGTCGAGCCGCCCGAGCGGCTGTCCGACCGGCTCGAGCCGGGGCTGTCGGAGCTGACCCAGGCCGCGGCCGGCGAGCTGGCCGACTGGGAGCTGTCGGCCATGCGCGACCCGCGCAACTGGGCGCGGCCGATAGGTGCGGCCGTGATCGTGACCGTCGCCGGCGGCGCGCTCGTGCTCGTGCGCGCGCGCCAGCAGCAACGCCGGCGCCAGGCGACCGGCCTGCGCTCGCTCCAGCACGGGGCCCGCGAGGTCGCGGGCGACCTGGGCCGCCGCCTCCGCCGCTAGGGGGCCCGCATCCTGCCGAAATGCGACGGGGCCCTCGCGGGCCCCGCCATGCTCCGTCTGGATCCGGCTTCCGCTAGGAGGCCGGAGCCGTCGTCGGCTGCGGCACGCCGGGAGTGGCGAGCCCGGCTCCCACGCCCGCGATGCCGATCAGCAGGTGCAGCACGTTGTCCTCGGTGTTGACGGGGATCAGGTTGAAGATCTCATCGCCGTCGCCCGCGATGAAGCCCAGCAGGGCCACCAGCAGGTAGACGGCACCGAGTCCGAACGCGTACCCCCGCGAGCCACCGTAGGAGGCTGCGACCGCCAGTCCCAGCAGCCCGGTCGCGATGTGCACCAGGTTGTGCCAGGCGTTCACATCGAGGATCCCGAGCACGGCGTCGCGCTCGAGGCCGTCGCCGGTGTCGAAGCTCGCGTTGTAGAAGAAACCCAGGATCCCGGCGGCCACGAGGGTCACGCCGATCACCAGGGCGTAAATCTGTGCAGGTGAACGTTCCATGTCTGTGAATACGCCGTAACCGGCCGGTCGGTTCATCGTGATCCGAATGTTTCATCGCTCCGTAGGAAGGATCGGTGGCCACCGACCTTCGTAACCTCGCCGACGAGGAGGTGATGCAGCTCGTGCAGCGCGGAGATCCGCGCGCCTTCGAGCTGCTCTACGATCGCCACGGAGGAGCCGCGTTCTCGCTCGCCTACAGGATGGTCGGGAACAGAGCGCGCGCCGAGGACATCACGCAGGAGGCCTTCCTCTCGATCTGGCGAAGCCGGCTGCGCTATGAGCCGGCTCGTGGCAGCGTCCGCACCTGGGTCCTCGGGATCGTCCACCACCGCGGGATCGACGCCCTTCGCCGGCACGCCGTCCACGACCGGCGACGGGCCGGAATGGAGGGCGTGGAGGAGACCTTCGAGGCCGCGGAGCGCACCGACGTGGAAGCCGCCCGCCGTCAGGACGCGCTTTCGGTTCGCCAGGCGCTCGACTCGCTGCCCGCGGATCAGTCGCGGGTCATCGAGCTCGCCTACTTCGGAGGGTTCAGCCACAGCCAGATCGCCGAGATGCTCGGAATGCCGCTCGGCACCGTGAAGGGCAGGATGCGCTTGGGGCTCGACAAGCTGCGCCAGGCACTCGAGGGATCCATATCGGAGGGATTTGCGTGAACGCGAGCGACCACGAGCGCTATCGCGAGGACGTCGGCGCCTACCTGCTGGGCGCCATGCCCGACCTCGAGCGCCAGGCCTTCGAGCGGCACCTGGCCGGCTGCCACGAGTGCCGGGAGGAGGTCGAGCGGCTGCGCCCGGCCGCCGATGCCCTGCCGCGCGCGGTCGAGCCGCTTGCGCCGCCGGCGTCCCTGAAGGAATCGCTGATGGAGGCGATCCGTGACGACGCCGACGGTGCCGCGCGGGCGCCAGCCGGCGGCCGCCTGGGCGGGCTGGTCAGGCTGCCGTGGCGGGTACGCCCGGCCGTAGCCTGGGCCGCCGCGGCGCTGCTGGTGGCCGTGGGCGTGGCCACGGGCTTCGGCATCGCACGGTCGATCGACGACGCCAGGACCGTCACCGCTCAGGTGGATCGCGCGCAGCTGCCGGGGGCGAGCGCCCGGCTGTCGCTGCCCGACGGCGGCGATGACGGCGCCATCCTGCGGGTCGCCGGCATGCCCGCGCCCGGGCGAGGCCGCGTCTACCAGGCATGGGTGCAGCGAGACGGCGAGGTCGCGCCGGCGCCGACCTTCGAGGTCGGGCCTCGCGGCGCCGGAGCGGTGGCGGTGCCCGGCGACCTCACCGACGCCGAGGCTGTCCTCGTGACGCGCGAGCGCCGTGGCGGCGCTCGCGTCCCGAGCGAGGACCCGGTCGTGACCGCCCTGCTGTAGGCCCCCTCGCGTCTCCAGACCCCGCCTGGCCGACAGCTAGCGTTCGGCCGGCCGATGGAGACCTGCTACCGCCACCGCGATCGCCCGACCGGCGTCTCCTGCTCGAACTGCGGCAGGCCGATCTGCCCCGACTGCATGACCTCCACGCCGGTGGGAATGCGCTGCCCGGAGTGCGCTCGGCAGAAGACCCAGGTGCGGACGATGCGGACGGTCGAGGATCCCGTCCTGACCTACTTCCTGATCGCCGTGAACGTGCTGGTCGCGCTTGGCGGCATCCTGGGTGGGGCCAGTGCGACGACCGGCGGCATCGGCGGCAGCAGCCTGCTGGCCGAGGGCTCGGTCTCCCGCGCCGCGATCGCCGACGGCGAGTACTGGCGCCTCCTGACCTCCGGGTTCCTGCACGCCGGCTTCCTCCACCTGGCCTTCAACATGTTCGCCCTCTACATCCTCGGCCAGCTGCTCGAGCCGGCGATCGGGCGGCTGCGCTTCGGGCTGATCTACTTCGTCGCCCTGTTGGCGGGCTCGTTCGGCGCGCTGCTGGTGGAGCCCGACGCGCCGACGGTCGGGGCGTCCGGCGCGATCTTCGGCCTGATGGGCGCGGCCGTCGTGGTCATGCGAAATCGTGGGATCAGCCCCATGGAGAGCGGCCTGGGGCTGTGGATCGGCCTCAACCTGCTGATCACCTTCACGATCCCGAACATCTCGATCGGCGGCCACATCGGCGGTCTCATCGGGGGCTCGGTGGCCGCCTTCCTGCTCTTCGACGTTCGCGACCGGCTGCGCGTGCCCGAGCTCGTGCCGACTGCGGTGTGCGTCGTGCTCGCCGCCGCGTCGGTGGCCGGAGCGATCGCCGTCTCGGGCTAGGCCTCCACGCGCCGCTTCAGGTCCTCGAGGGCGCCGTGCATGACCTGCTCGTTGAGCATCGAGACGATCTTCCCCGGAAGCCACACCCCGGGGTCGATGCTGAGCGAATAGGTGGCGAGGGTGGTCCCGTCTCCGTTGTCCTCCAGCACCAGCTCGCCGTCCACGTCCTTGGGCTCCCCCTCCACGTAGCGCCAGCTCACGAGGTGGGGCTCCTCGTACGAGTAGTCGAGCGTGTAGCGCACGGTCTTGACCTTGGCGTCGATCTCGAAGGCGACCTCCTTGCCGCGGCCGTCGCCGTCGCGGCTTCGCACGTCCACCGCCTTCACCGACCGCTGCCAGTCCGGAAAGGTCTCGTAGTCGACGATCGCGTCGAAGCACGCCTGCGGTCTGCCCTCGATCACGATCTGCCGCTCGGCGCGCTTGCGGCCCACGCCTAGGCGACGGGCTCCGTGACGCGCTCGGGGTGGAGCAGCTCGGCCAGCAGCTCGACGCCGTCCACGAGCCTGGGGCCCGGCCGGGAGAAGTAGGCCGCCGCGTCGACGGGGTGGACCCGCGCTCCGATGACCTCCAGGCGATCGGAGTGCCGCCGGGTCTCCGTAGCCGCCTGCCCGGCGTCGAGGCCGCAGGGCATCGAGACGATCACGTCCGGCCGCGCCGCCTCGACCTCCTCCCACCCCACCGTGCGCGAGCGCTCTCCGGGCCGGCCGAGCGGATCCTCGCCGCCGGCCAGCTCGATCATCTGCGGCACCCAGTGGCCGCCGACGTAGACGGGGTCGAGCCACTCGAGCGCCACGACGCGCGGACGCTCCGCGCCCGCGACCGAGCGCTCGACGCGCTCGAGCCGCTCGGCTGCCTCGGCGGCCAGCCGGCGGCCGGCCTCGGGCACGCCCGCCGCCTCCCCGAGCCGCGGCACGTCGGCCAGCACCTCGCCCAGCGTGGAGGGGTCGAGCGAGATGACCCGGGGCCGCGTGGGCAGCCGCTCGGCCACCGCCCGGACGTCGTCGAACGACACCGCACACACCTCGCAGACGGCCTGGGTGACGATCAGGTCCACGTCGAGCTCCGCCAGCACCGGCTCGTCCAGCTCGTAGAGCGCCTCACCGCGCGAGGTGCGATCGCGCACCGCGCTGTCGATCTCGGCCGCGCTCAGCCCTTCCGGGATGACGCTCCGCGTGAGGTGGGGACGCTCCCTGGCCTCTGGCGGATAATCACACTCGTGGGTGACGGCCGCGACGGCCTCGCCGAGGCCGAGCGCGAAGAGCATCTCGGTCGCAGACGGAACTAGAGAGGCGATCCGCACGGGAGGAACGATGCCACTTCTGAGCGACGAGGAAGTCGAGCGCCGGCTGGGGGACCTGTCCGGCTGGGAGCGGCGGGGCGAGAAGATCGAAAAGGCGTTCAAGGGCGAGGACTTCAAGAGCTCCGTGGACTTCGTGAACAGCCTGACGCCGGTGGCCGAGGAGATGAACCATCACCCCGACCTGGAGATCTCCTGGAACACGGTCACGGTCACGATCACCACCCATTCCGAGGGTGGGTTGACCGAGAACGACTTCGAGCTTGCATCGAAGATTGACGCTCTCGACTAGTTGCTAACTTCTCGGCGTCGGCCCGATGAGCGACGACGATCCCCCTCGAAGTAGGACCCGGCAGGGGCCCCGCGAGGCCTCCTCACTGACATGACGGAGCTGCTCCTGCTGCTCGGGGTGGCCGTGCTGGTCGCCGCCAACGGCTTCTTCGTCGCCGCCGAGTTCGCGCTCGTGCGCGCCCGTGAGAGCCGGCTCGAGCAACTGCGCGACGAAGGGGCGGCCGGGGCCGGCCTGGCGCTCGCGCAGATCGAGCGGATAGACGAGTACCTCTCGGCCTGCCAACTCGGGATCACGATGGCCTCCCTGGGCATCGGCTTCATGGGCGAGCCGGCGATCGCGAGCCTGCTCGAGGACGCGCTCGGCGATGCGCTCCCGCACGGCGTCACGCTGGCCATCTCGATCGGGATCGCCTACCTGATCACCACCGCGCTCCACATCACGCTCGGCGAGCAGGTGCCGAAGATCTACTCGATCGTGCATGCCGAGGGCACGGCCCGGCGCACTGCGCGCGGCCTCCAGTGGTTCAGCAAGGGCTTCAGCCCGCTGATCTGGCTGCTGAACTCGGCCTCCAACTGGATGCTTCGCCTGGTCGGAGTGGATCCCCGCGTCGAGTTCGAGGAGGCCACGTCGTCCGAAGACCTCAAGCTGCTGATCGCCCGCAGCGCCCACGGCGGCAAGCTCGACCCCGGCGAGGCCGGGATGCTCTCGGGCGTCTTCCACCTGCATGAGCAGGAGGCCCGGCAGGTGATGACGCCGATTCCCGCCGTGGTCACGGTCGACATGTCCGAGAACGTCGAGACGGCGCTGCGCCGCTGCGTCGATTCGGGCCACACCCGCCTGGTCGTGACCGAGGAGGACAACACCGACCGGATCAAGGGGATCGTCCACAACAACTCCCTGGCACGGCTGTTGATGACCGAGGGCTCCGACGCCTCGATCGAGCCCTGCGTGAAGGACGCGCTGATCGTTCCCGAGACCAAGCCGCTCGACGACCTGCTGGCCGACCTTCAGCGCGAGCGCGCCTCGATGGCCGTGGTCGTGGACGAGTACGGACGGACCGCCGGGATCGTGAGCGTCGAGGACATCATCGAGGAGGTCGTGGGCGAGATCGCCGACGAGACGGACCCGGCGGTGGCGGGGGTGCGGCGGCTGGCGAACGGCGATTGGTGGGTGCGCGGCCACGTGCCGATCACCGACCTGGCCGACTACGGGCTCGACCTGCCCGCCGACTCCGACGCCTACAACTCCGTCGGCGGGTTCGTCTTCGGCGAGCTGGGGCGGCTGCCGAAACGCGGCGACATGGTGCGTGCGAACGGCTACTCGCTGCGCGTGGAGTCGGTGCGCGAGAACCGTGTGGAGGCGGTGCGCATCCGCGACCACGGCCGGCCCGAGGGGGCAGAGCGAGGCGAGGGGGCCCCACCGCGCCCGGTCGAGCAGGCCGCCTCGACTCCGCGCGGGCAGGCCGGCCCGGCCGCACCTGAGGGACCCCCGGAGGAGCCCCGCGCCGAGCAGGGCTGATCCGTCCGCCCGGGGGACTACTTTCGGTCGGCAAGTTCTTCCCCCTCCCAGGAGGTCTTGCCGGATGTGGTGCGTGCGGCTCAGCGACTCCCAGCGCGACTCGCTTCGTGAGCTGATCGACGAGCAGGAGGAGCTGGGCACCGCCCTCCAGGGGGCGCTCGAAGCACTCGACTTCGCCCGCTGGGACGACCTCCCTGACGCCACGCTGCCGTGGGACAGGGTCGGCGAGCTCGCCCGAGCGCAGGGAATCGGCGAGGCCGACGTGGTCTGGGACCTCACCGCCGGGATGCCGAGCCCGCCGAAGCGCAAGGGCGGCGCGCGCAAGCGTGCGCCGAAGAAGGCCGCCCGGCGCTAGCGCTCTCCGGCGGCCTGGTACTCGTAGAAGCCTGCGCCCGCTTTCTTGCCCAGCCGGCCCTCCGCGATCAATTCGCGCATGCGCTCCGGCACCTCCACGCCGATCTCCTCGCCGATCGAGCTGGCCACGTCGAGGCCCACGAAGTCCAGTAGCGCCAGGGGTCCCATGGGGTGCCCCGCGCCCAGCTGCATGCACTTGTCGATCGTCTCCGGCTCGACGCCGTCCAGGTCGAGCAGGCGGACGGCCTCGAACAGGAAGGGGAACAGCAGCCGGTTGACCACGAAGCCGGGCACGTCGGGCACCTCGACGACCGTCTTACCGAGCGACTGGCACAGCTCGGTGGCGCGGCGACGGGTCTCCTCGCCGGCCCCGGGCGGGAAGACGAGCTCGACCAGCTCCATCTTGTCGACGGGGTTGAAGAAGTGGACGCCCGCGAAGCGGTCGGGCCTCCCACTCGCCTCGGCGAGCTCCTCGATCGACAGCGACGACGTGGTGGTCGCGAGAATGGCGTCGTCGCCGATCAGGCCGTCGAGCTCGGCGTAGAGGGCCATCTTCACGTCCCTGTCCTCGGCCACCGCCTCGATCACGAAGGTCGAGGCCGCGATGCGCTCGAGGTCGGTCGCGACGTCGGCCAGGTCTCCGCTGATCGTCCGGGCTCGCTCCGCCGATTCGTCGCTTCGCGCCCAGAGCGTGACGTCTCCCAGCGGCCCCGCGAGCTTGGCGAGCCGTGCGGCGATCGTCCCGCTGCCCACGATTCCGAGCCGTTCAGAGAGCGCCGATTGACTCACGAGTCAATCGAGTACCCTAACTTCAACCCCCCTACCGCGGAGGATGCCGAGCCAAATGCAGAACGGAAACGGGCGCGAAGTCGTGATCGTGGAGGCCGTCAGGACGCCCATCGGGCGTGGCCATCCGGAGAAGGGCTACTACAGGGAGACCCATCCGAACGAGCTGCTCGGCAAGTGCTACACGGAAGTCATCGAGCGGGCGGGGATCCCGGCGGAGGAGGTCGAGGACGTCGTCACCGGCTGCGTGCAGCAGTTCGGCGAGCAGATGTTCAACGTCGGCCGCAATGCCTGGCTGCAGGCCGGGCTGCCGATCGAGACCCCGGCCACGACCGTCGATCGTCAGTGCGGATCGGCCCAGCAGGCAGTCAACTTCGGCGCGGCGCTGGTGGCCGCCGGCGTGCACGACGCGGTGATCGGCTCGGGCGTCGAGCACATGGGCCACGTGCCGATGGGCGTCGGCTTCAAGTGGGTCGACGAGGTCGGCTCGCCGTGGCCCGAGGAGCTGATGGCCAGGTACAACCTCGTCCCCCAGGGGATCTCGGCGGAGATGATCGCCGACAAGTGGGAGATCCCCCGCTCGGAGCTCGACGAGCTCGGCCTGCGCTCGCACCAGCTCGCACACCAGGCAACGGAAGAGGGTCGCTTCGAGCGCGAGATCGTTCCGTTCTCGGTCAACGGCGACACGTACGTGACCGACCAGGGCGTCCGGCCCGACACCAGCCTCGAGGCCCTCGCCGACCTCAAGCCGGCGTTCAAGGAGGACGGCAGGATCACGGCCGGCAACTCCTCCCAGATCTCCGACGGCGCCGCCGCGGTCCTGCTGATGACGCGCGAGAAGGCCGACGCCCTCGGGCTCAAGCCGCGCGCGCGGATCGTCGACCAGACCACGGTCGGCGTCGACCCGGTGATCATGCTCACGGGCCCCATCCCGGCGACGAGGAAGCTGCTCGAGCGCAACGGGATGAAGATGGACGACATCGACCTGGTGGGGATCAACGAGGCGTTCGCCTCGGTCGTCGCGGCCTGGCGTCGGGAGCTCGAGCCGGACATGGACCGGGTCAACGTCAACGGCGGCGCGATCGCGCTCGGGCACCCGCTCGGCTCCACGGGCGCGCGCCTGATCACCACGCTGCTGCACGAGCTCGAGCGCGCGGACAAGGA
>DATACN010000281.1:0-3166 GCA_036258995.1 Thermoleophilaceae bacterium
AGGAAGCAGCAGATGGCAGCGACAAACATCAATCGGGTCGTCTTGACCGGGAACCTGACCCGCGACCCCGAGCTCCGGAACACCCCCAGCGGCACGCCGGTGTGCAGCCTGCGGGTCAGGTTCCCGGTCAAGACGACCCGATTGATGTTTGTCGCTGCCATCTGCTGCTTCCTTCCGTTGTAGTCGGTCGAGAGTACAAACGGGATCGGAGCGCACGGTCGCTCTCGCCCCCGAAGTTGTTGGAAGGTGCGCGGTGTTTGGCCGAAGCGTCACGGAGGTAGGGGTCGCGCATGAATGCGCGCTCTCTGTGGCGGGGGCTTCTCGATGGCTTCGAGCAGAACGACCTGCTCACCTACGCCAGCGCCATCGCGTTCCAGATCCTCACGGCGATCGTGCCCTTCCTGCTGTTCCTGCTCGGCCTGCTCGGCTTCCTCGACCTGGGCGGGGTATGGGCCGACGACCTCGCGCCCGACGTGGAGCCCCGGGTCTCGCAGGCCACCTTCGACCTGCTTGACGACACGGTCGAGGAAGTCCTCACCAGGCGCCAGCTCTTCTGGCTGACAGGCGGCTTCCTGCTGGCTCTGTGGCAGATATCGGGCGGAGTGCGCGCGGTGATGGGCGCGCTGGACGGCGTATACGACACCCGGCGCCATCGCCCGGCGCGCGAGCGCTATCCGCTGTCGATCGTCCTCGCCCTCGCTGTGGCGACCCTGGTCGCCGCCAGCGCGGCTGTCGCCCGCTTCGTGCCGCTGCTGCTCGAGGATCAGCCCGCCTTGTTGGACGTCGCCTTCTTCGTGGCCCGCTGGCTCGTGGCGGTCGCGCTGCTGGCGCTCGCCGTGGGACTGCTGGTGCACTACGCCCCCGGCGTGAGGCGGCCGCTCCCGTGGGTCAGCTTCGGAACGCTGCTCGTGATCGCCGGGTGGGTCGCGATGTCGGTCGGGTTCTGGGTCTACCTGACCCAGATAGCCGACTACGACTCGATCTTCGGGCACCTGGCCACGTTGGTCGTCCTGATGGCCTTCCTGTACGCCGCGGCCGTGGTCTTCCTCGCGGGCGCTCAGCTCGACGCGGTAGTGCGCCGCGAGACGGAGCTGCGCGCCGGCTAGGGCGCCGGCGACTCGGCGGGGGGAGCGTCCGCCTGCTCGGCCTCCGCGGGCGCTTCCTCATCCGCGCGGGCGTCCGGCGCCGGCGCGTCCGCGGCGGCCCGGGCGGCCACGCGACCCTCGGGTTCGCGGTCGCGCTCCTCGCGCGGGCGCGGCGGGGCTTGGTCGCGGGGCGGAGGAGGCGGAGGCGAGCCGGGCTTGAGGCGGATGATCCGGAAGCGCAGGACGCCGTCCATGATCCGCAGCCGCTGCTGCAGCCGCTCGAGCAGCTCCCGCTCCCCGCTGAACTGGTAGAGGCGGTACTCGGCCTCGGGGCGATGGTCGATCTCGTAGGCGAGCCGGCGAGTGCCCCAGTCGTGGGCGCCCACGAGCTCTCCGCCCGAGGAGATCATCTGCTCGACCTCCGACGTGACGGCGGACCTGCGGTCCTCCGGCACGTTGGGATCGACCAGCAGCGTCAGGTCGTACAGCTGCGCCATTCGAGCGGGCCACGATAGCGACTGAGGGGCGAGCCCCGGGAGGCAGTGCCTTAGCCGGGCGTGGCGCGGAGGCGGGTTCGATGGGGCAACGTCGGCCTGGTGGTGACGCCCGTGATACTCGCGCTTACGCTGGCTACCTGGCCCGAAGATGCCCCTCGGAGGGCGGAGCGCCGGCGGTCAGTCCCGCAGGCTCCGAGGTCGAAGCCGCCGGATCCACCGGAGCTGCCCAGGACGCGGAAGCATTGGAGGGAGGCTCGAGGGAGGGGGGCTGGGCGAGTTATGCCCCGTATAGGTACGAAAAGTCGCCCAACCCCCCGGCCCAAGGCGCCCCCGGCCCGTCCGGCGCCACCCGCGCCACCGCCCTCGGCCGCGCCACCGCCCCCGGCCGCACCACCCGCGTCACCGCCCCCGGCCGCGCCACCTGCGCCCTCCTACGAGCCTCCGCCCATCCCTCCGCCGCCCTCGGCGGAGTTCAGCCCCGACCCAGGGCCCTAGGCCTGCACCGGCGTGCGCCCGCGGCGCTTCGCCTCGATGTCGGCTAGCTGGTCGTCGACCCAGTCGCCGGGGTCGCGCGCGGTCACGATCCGCTTCAGGCCCTGCGCCCGCCACGAGCGCTCCTCCGCCGACATGGTCAGGGCGCGGTGGATGGCGTCGGCCTGCTCCTGGACGTCGAAGGGGTTTACCGACAGGGCGAAGTCCGCCAGCTCCTCGTGGGCGCCTGTGTTCTCCGACAGCAGCGAGACGCCGTTGCGCTCGTTGACGAGCGGCCCCTCCTTGGCGATCAGGTTCATGCCGTCGAACATCGCGTTGACCATCAGCAGGTCGTAGTGCTTGTAGGCCGCGATCGCCTCGCCGAGGTTCTCCCTCAGGCGCAGCTCGATCGGCATCCAGTCGGTGGTGCCGTGGCGGTGGTTGACGACCGCGACGAGCGCCTCGATCCGCTCCAGGTACTCCGCGTACTCGGGAACGTCCTGGCGAGAGGGGATCAAGTGGGCGATGAACGTGACCTTCTCCTTGAACTCGGGGTGCTGGTCGAGGAAGAGGTCGAAGGCCGTGAAGCCGCGCAGCACGTTCTTCGACAGGTCTGCCCGGTCCACGCGCAGGATCAGGTGGTCGCGGCGGCGGCGCAGGATCTCGCGCTCGTACTCGAGCACGTCGGGCTGCTGCGCGTTGCGCTGGAAGGTGTCGGCCGAGATCGGCAGCGGATAGGACCGCACCCACACGTCGCGGTCCTCGAAGCGCACCACCCCAGCCTGCTCGTCGACCTCCATGTCGAACAGTTCGCGGCAGCAGAGCAGGAAGTTGCGCCGGTACGAGCGGGTGTGGAAGGCGACGATGTCGTTCGACAGCACGCCCTCGTAGATGTCCTCGCGGATGTCGCTCGGCAGCACCCGCCAGGCGTCCGGCTGGGTCCAGGGGATGTGGATGAAGTGGTGCAGGAAGAGGTCCGGCCGCTCTTGGCGGATGAACTTGGGCGCGACGTAGAGGTGGTAGTCGTGGAGCATCACCACGGCTTGGTCGAGGCCGTCTGTCTCCTCGAGCACGGCACGCGCGAGGTCCTCGTTCACCGTGCAGTAACCGTCC
>DATACN010000282.1:0-6846 GCA_036258995.1 Thermoleophilaceae bacterium
GCGAGGCGGCCCGGTAGCGGTCGCGCAGCCCGGCGGCAGTGTCGCGGGCGACGAGCTCTCCGTCGCTGATCAGCGCGATTTCCTCGCACAGGGCCTCGGCCTCCTCGAGGTAGTGGGTCGTGAGCAGGATCGTCGCCCCGCGCTCGTGGAGGCGGCGGATGTAGCGCCACAGCTCCTGGCGCAGCTCGAAGTCGACGCCGGCGGTCGGCTCGTCGAGGATCACGAGCCGCGGCCGGTGCATCAGCGCGCGCGCGAGCAGGAGCCGCCGGCGCATGCCGCCCGAGAGCTTCGGCGTGCGCACCGCGCTCTTCGCGCGGAGGTCGAACACGTCGATCATCTCCGCGGCGCGCGCCTCCGCCTCTCGCCGGCTCATCCCGAAGTAGCCGCCGTGGTAGACGAGCGTCTCCTCGACCGTGAGGTAGCGGTCGAGGTTGATCTCCTGCTCGGCGAGCCCGACCATCCGCCGCGCGGCGAGCGTCTCGGCCTGCTCCCCGAACACCAGCACCTCTCCGGCGGTGATCCGGATGAGGTTGCAGACCGCACTGATGATCGTCGCCGAGCGCGGCGCCGGAGTCCCTTACGGCCCCTGCGCGCGCCGACCTACCCCGCCAGCCTGCGCCCGTACTGCCGCTCGTAGTACGCGCGGTACTCGCCCGAGCGGATCGGGGCCCACCACCACTCGTTGTCGCGGTACCAGTCGACCGTGCGCTCGAGGCCCTCGCCGAAGTGGGTCAGGGCCCCCCAGCCGAGTGCCCGGGCCTTCTCGGACGACAGCGAGTAGCGGCGGTCGTGGCCGCGGCGGTCGGTCACGTAATCGATCAGCGACTCGTCGCGCCCGGTGAGCGCGAGGATGCGCCGCACCACGTCGATGTTCTCGCACTCGTCCGGGCCGCCGGCGTTGTAGGCCTCGCCGGGGCGCCCACCCTCGAGAACCGCGTGGATCGCGCGGCAGAAGTCATCGACGTAGAGCCAGTTGCGCACCTGCCGGCCGTCTCCGTACACCGGCAGCGGGTCGCCGTGAAGCGCGTTCAGCACCATCAGCGGGATCAGCTTCTCGGGGTACTGGCGGGGACCGTAGTTGTTCGAGCCACGGCAGATCACTGCCTCGACGCCATGGGTGTGCACGTGGGCCGAGACCAGCAGGTCGCCGGCGGCCTTGGTCGCGGAGTACGGGGAGGACGGAGCGAGCGGCGACTGCTCCGTGAAGGAGCCGACCTCGATCGAGCCGTACACCTCGTCGGTGGAGACCTGGAGGAAGCGCGGCACGCCCAGCTCTCGCACCGCGTCCAGCAGCACGCCGGTGCCGATCACGTGCGTGAGGGCGAACGCGTCCTGGTCGGCGATCGAGCGGTCGACATGCGACTCGGCCGCGAAGTTGACCACCGCGTCACGGCCGTCGGCGAGCTCTCGCACGACCTTGGGGTCCTCAATCGCCCCGACCACCAGCTCCACGCCGTCGGGCAGGTTCTCCCGCCGGCCCGCGTAGGTGAGCTTGTCCAGCACGACCACCTCGTGCTCCCGGCTTGCCAGGCGCACGTAGGTCGAGCCGATGAAGCCGGCGCCGCCGGCTACCAGCAGCCTCATGTCCTGACCTGCCGCTCGGCCAGGTAGGCGTCGAGGCCCTTGCGCCAGTCCGGCAGGCGGATCGCGTCGTCGCGCTCGCTCACGAGCACCGAGTACGGCGGTCGCGGCGCGGGCCGCGGATGCTCGGACGTGGGCGCGGGCTCGACGCTCGCCTCGACACCCGTGCGAGCGAAGGTCTCGAGCGCGAGCTCGTACCGCGAGCAGGCGCCCGCGGCGGCCATGTGGTGGACGCCGAAGGCCTCGGTGGCCATCAACCGCAGCAGGCCCTCCGCCAGGTGCCCGGTGTAGGTGGGACACCCCACCTGGTCGGCGACCACGCGCAGGCTCCGGCCCTCGCTCGCCAGGCGCAGCATGGTCTCCGGGAAGTTCGCGCCGCCCGCACCGAACAGCCACGACGAGCGCACCACGAAGTGCCGCTCGTTCGCCTGGGCCGTGGCGACCTCGCCGGCCAGCTTCGACCGGCCGTAGACCGAGAGGGGTGCGGTCTCGTCGGACTCGACGTACGGCTCCCCCTTCGCGCCATCGAAGACGTAGTCGGTGGACACGTACAGCACCGCTGCCCCGCTGCCGGCCGCCGCCGCAGCGACGTTGCCCGCACCCTCGCCGTTCACCTGCATCGCCCGCTGCTCGTCGTCCTCGGCGCGGTCGACTTCGGTCATCGCGGCCGAGTTCACGACCACGTCGGGCCGCACCTCGTCCACGGCGGCGCGCACGGCTTGCGGGTCGGTGA
Source organism: Thermoleophilaceae bacterium (assembly GCA_036258995.1). Classification (GTDB taxonomy): domain Bacteria; phylum Actinomycetota; class Thermoleophilia; order Solirubrobacterales; family Thermoleophilaceae; genus DATACN01. The sequence goes on from DATACN010000282.1 coordinate 2,315, forward strand.
CGTCCGCGTCGGCCGAGCCGAGGCCGACCGCGTCGTCGCCGGCCCGGCGCATCAGATCGCGCCCCAGCATCCCGGTCGCCCCGAGAACGAGCAGCCTCACGCGAGTATGGATATCAGGGCGCGAGTTGGATGCCGCGCAGGGCGAAGTTGCGGCTGCGGTCGTGCGCGCCGCCGGACGGCACGCGCACCACTCGTCCCGCGGGGGCCGCGACCGAGAACGTCGTGCCCGCCCGCCGGCGAACCACGACCGACCGTCGCCCGATCAGGAAGCGCACCGCCCCGCCGCTGACGAGTTGCGGCCGGTAGGTGAGGTCGCGGTCGCGCACCGGCTGCGGGTACTCGATCACCACCGCCACCCGCCCTGCGGGCGCGGTCACCTCGCGCAGGGTCAGGAGCCGGGCCGCCAGCACGCGGAAGGGTCGCGACCTCAGCCGGTAGCGCTTGGCCTGGACGACGAAGCGATAGACGCCGCGGCGCGCGTTGCGCGGAACCTCCCAGCTCACCTGGTAGCGGCCCGACCCGTCCACGGTCCAGAGCATGGCCAGACCCAGGTCGGTGGCCGCGCGCCGCCAGCCCCGTCGAGTGCGACGCTGCGCGATCACGAAGGGGCGGCCGACGGGCCGGTCTAGCCCCAGCTCGCCGCCCCGCCAGGCGAATCGCGCCCGTACGAGCCGCCGGACCCGGCGCTGCGGCTGGCTCTCGATTCGCCCCCTCGCGGCACCCGCGCCATACGGCTGGCCGTCCAGCGGCACGCCGTTGGTCGGGTCAAACGGATAGGGCTCGGGGGCGGGCTGGCCGGCGGCCAGACGCCCGGCGAGGTCGGCAAGCCGGCCCCACAGGAAGGGAGCCGACAGCGGCCCATACAGCGTCGACCCGCCCTCGTAGTGCTGGCGGTCGTACTCCTCCGGCGTCGTGAAGTACTGGATGAACTCGTTGGTCAGGCCGGCGACGACCACGGGCGCGCCCCCAGCGGCCGCGACGGCGTCCTCGACCCGCGCGCCGACCTCCTTGGTCGGTTCCCCCGGCATCGTCGCGATCAGCCGGCCCGCGATGCGCACGACCATGAGCGGCACCGCCTTGGGGACGCTGTCGGCGCTGAGCGGGATGCCCTGCTTGTGGCCCTGGCCGGGCACGGGCAGGGGGCTGCGAGTGCCCTCGAGCGGCCGGCCCGTCTGGTCGTGGAGCGGGCCGCGTTCCTCCTCCGATCCCGTGAGGAAGGGGATGCCGATCATCGCGTAGTCGGCCACGTTGCCGCCCCCCTCGACCGGTTGCCCGCAGAAGCACACCCGCGTCCAGCGCACGTCGACCCCGGGCGTTCGGCTGAGGGAGCGCCCGGCCATGCGCCAGGCGCGGAACATCGCGGTCGCTTCGACGCGCCCGACGTAGTCCGAAGCGGCGGGCCCGTGCCGGTCGAGCCCCGCCGACATGTCGCCCTCGTTCGAGTTGCCGTACACGTTCACGACGGGCTGGCGCCCGGGCACCCGGCCCGCCCGCCGAACCCTTCGCTCGAATTCGCCCAACGCAGACCCGTGATGGTCCTGGTTGTAGAACTGGAAGCTCGACTTGGTGACCGTGCCGTGGTCGGGGAAGCTCGAGAAGCCGCCGATCGGCCTTCGGCGCAGCCGCCCGCGCCGCCGAACGAGCTTGTCCACCCGCAGGACCTGGACCTCGGTGTCCACCGTGTGCCCGGCCCCCGCCGGATCGAGATCGGGCCCGCCCTGGCCGAACTCGCGCATCACGTCGTGGTTGGCCAGGTGAGCCTCCACCGAGCGGTTCCTGGTCAGGCCGGTGACAGTGGTCGCTCCCCAGGCGGCCGCCGCCGGGGCGAGGTTCTGGTTGGCCCGTCTGACCGCCTTCGCGATCTGCCGCACCAGGAACGTGTAGAGCTGGCGGTCGGTGGGCTTCGGATCGAAGAGCCGGTAGAAGCTGAGCGGGTCGGTCGCGGTCTGCAGGCTCGGCGCCGCGGTGTTGAACGTCGAGAAGTTCGCGTAGCCCCCGGGCCCGGAGTGCGTGTGCGACGCCGTGATCAGAAGGTTCTGCTCGCTGAAGCCGATGTCAGCCGTCAGGTCGCCGATGTGCTTGACCATGCCGCCGGCCACCATGAAGAGGTCCACCTGGACCAGGGCGACCTTTCGACCGTCCTCCTCCAGCACGAGCGCCCTGGTCCCGAGTCTGGTGTGCTGGCCCTGCGCCGTCCGGTCCGCCCGGGTCCAGCCGCCGAGGTAGTAGCCCGTCTGCGGTGTGATGTCGGCCTTTCCGACGCCCGCGCGCAGCTGGGCCTGCGCATCCCCTGCCCCAATCCCCGCGAGGAGCAGGGCCGCGGCCAGCGCCGCCCTACAGGATCTGGACGTCCGCGTTGTCACCGACCACGAAACGATATGCCTTGGGAAGAGCGGGGCCCTTGCCTATGCGGACGTTGCGGCCGATGAGGCTGGCCTCGATCCGGTAGTCGAGCTGGCCTATGTGCGAGCCCGACAGCACGATCGAGTGCTCGAGCTCGGCGCCCTCGATCCGCACGCCGTCGCCGACCGCGGTGTAGGGGCCGATGTAGGCGTCCGACACCTGCGAGCCACGGCCGACGATCGCCGGACCTCGCACCGTGGAGCGCTCGAGCCGGGCACCCTCCTCGATCACGACGCGGCCCTCCACGCGCGTGTCAAGGAGCTCGCCGTCGATTCGCTCCTCGAGGTCGTCGAGGATCAGCCGGTTGGCCTCGAGCATGTCCTCGACCTGTCCGGTGTCCTTCCACCATCCGTGCACGATGTGGGGGTCCACCCGCAGACCGCGGTCGACAAGGGTCTGGATGGCATCGGTGATCTCCAGCTCCCCGCGGTCCGAGGGCTCGATCGAACGCGCGGCGTCGAAGACCGCCGGAGTGAACATGTAGACGCCGACGAGCGCGAGGTCCGTGGCCGGCTCGCTCGGTTTCTCCAACAGCCGCGTGACGCGGCCATCCGACAGCTCCGCGACGCCGTAGTGCTCGGGATCGGGCACGGGGGTCAGGAGGATCAGGGCGTCCGGCTCGTCGCGGCGGAACGTGTCGACCAGCTCGCCGATCCCGTCGCGCAGCAGGTTGTCGCCGAGATACATTACGAACGGGCTTTCGCGGAGGAAAGGCTCGGCCGTGAGGACGGCGTGGGCAAGACCAAGCGGCGCCTCCTGCTCGATGTACTCGATCGCGACTCCGAAGCGCGAGCCATCGCCGACGGCCGCGCGGATCTCGCCACCCGTCTCCGGGGCGATGATGATTCCCACCTCGCCGATGCCGGCGTGGGCCATGGCCTCGAGGCCGTAGAACAGCACCGGCTTGTTGGCCACCGGCACGAGCTGCTTCGCGCTCGTATGGGTGATCGGGCGCAGGCGCGTGCCCTTGCCCCCGGAGAGGATCAGTCCTTTCAGCTCTTGCATCGATTCGGCTCTTGCGTCAATACGTGCCCGCGAGCTTACGGTGGTCCCAGCTCACGACCCTGCGCGGGACGAAGCGCAGGCCGACCCGCTTGGGCGCCTGGGCGCGGAAGAGCTCCTTCATCTCCGGCGAGCCCTCGCCGTACCGGTCGACGAGGGCTTCACCGAACGCGGCCACCCGCTCGGTGTCCCGCTCGAGCTCCACGTCGCACTCCAGCATGACACCGCGCAGCTCCTGGTATGCGACGCCGTCGTCGATCTCGACGGTGGCGCGCGGGTCGCGCTCGAGGTTCTTCGCCTTCTGCGACTTGGCGTATGTCCAGCCGGTCAGCTCGGTCCCGTTGGGCACGAACCAGAGCGCCACCACGTGGGGCCAGCCGCGCGGCCCGAGAGTGGCGACCTGCATGACCATCTGCTCGGCGAGGAACTCCCGCACCTCCTCCTCGCTCATCTCGATCTGCTTTCGCCGCGAGGGCATCGCGGGCGATTCTCCCGGGAGTCAGCTCTTGACGGCGCCGAGCACGGCCTCGGCCGCCTCGAGAATCGCGCGGCGAGCGTCCTCGGGCTCGAGCACCACGGCGTCGCCGGCCTCCTTCAGCACCTCGCGCGCGAGCCAGTCGCTGCTCGCGAAGGTCCGCTCCACCACGACCGAGCCGTCCGACAGCTCCTCGACCACCCGCCGGTCCTCGCGGGCCCACCGGGCGCGGTCGGGGGAGATCCAGATGCGGGCCGTGCGGGAGGCCTCCACCTCGCCCGTGGACGGCCAGCCATGCACGTCGGGCTCGACTCCCTCGCGCGGCTCGAACTTCTCGTCGAGCACGGTGGCCTCGCGGATGCGGTCGAGTCGGTAGGAGCGCGGAGCGTCCTTGTCGAGGTCCCACACGTGCACGTACCAGCCTTCTTGGCCGTTCATCAGCTTGTAGGGCTCGACGGTTCGCTCCGTGAACTCGTCCTCGTTCTCCTTGTAGTACTCGATCTCCACCAGGCGCCGCTCGGCGATCGCGGTGCTGATGACGCGGGCGATGGCGGAGTCGTCGCCGCGGGCGGTGGTGATCTGCAGGCCCTCGGCGGCCGGGTCCTCGCCCAGCGCGTCGACGACTCGTGGCGCGACGAGGCCGCGCGCAAGG
>DATACN010000283.1:0-3621 GCA_036258995.1 Thermoleophilaceae bacterium
AGCCGCTCGATTCCGGATGCGGCGAGGGCGAGCAGCTCGTCCAGCGAGGCGCGCGAGAGCGGCGTGCGCTCCGCGGTCGCCTGCACCTCCACGAGCTCGCCGCCTCCGGTCATGACGACGTTCATGTCGGTCTCGGCGGTCGAGTCCTCCGAGTAGTCGAGGTCGAGCAGCGCCTCCCCGCCCACCACGCCGCACGACACCGCGGCGATGGTGCCCGTGAGCGGCACGCGGTCCAGCTCGCCCTCGCTCTGGAGCCGCCGCAGCGCCAGCTCGAGCGCTACGTATCAGCCGGTGATCGCGGCGCAGCGCGTGCCGCCGTCGGCCTCGAGCACGTCGCAGTCGATCCACACCGTGCGCTCGCCGAGCGTCTCGAAGTCGATGACGCCGCGCAGCGAGCGCCCGATCAGGCGCTGGATCTCGACCGTGCGCCCGTCGGGGCGCCCACGCGAGACGTCGCGCTTCTTGCGCTCGCCGGTCGAGGCAGGGAGCATCCCGTACTCGGCGGTGACCCAGCCGCGGCCCTCGCCCACCATCCAGCGCGGCACCTCCGACTCGATCGAGGCCGTGCAGATCACGCGTGTGCCGCCCATCGCGATCAGTGCCGAGCCGGTGGCGCTCTTCATGAACCCCGGCTCGATGGTCACCTCGCGCAGCTCGTCCGGTGCGCGCCCGTCGGCCCGGGCCTGCCCCTCGGCGCTCAAGCCGCCCTCCGCCGCGGCGCGCCGGCCACCTCGACGTGGCGCACCTCCTCGATCGGGAGTTGGAGGAAGCGCGTGCCGAGGCGGCGGAACTCCTCGGGGTCGCCCGAAGCGAGGAAGCGGTACTTGCCGCGCCGCTCCTCGTCGTTCTCGAGCCCGCGGGCCCGAAGCTCGCGTTCCACCGCCGCGGCGATGGCCTCCCCCGAGCTGACGATGGCCACTCTCCGCCCGAGCTCGCGCTGGAGCACGGGCCTTACGAGCGGATAGTGGGTGCAGCCGAGGATCACCGTGTCGACGCCGGCCGCCTTGAGCGGACGGCAGGCGCCCTCCACGCAGGCCAGCACGCTGGCGTTCACGTCGCCGCCGAGCTGGATCAGCGGCGCGAGCTCGGAGCTGGCCACCGCGTGAAGCTCGGCCCCCGGCGCCAGCTCCGCCAGCGCGCGCTGGTAGGAGCCGCTCTCGACGGTCGCGGGCGTGGCAATCAGGCCGACCTTGCCGCTGCCGGTCGCCGCCGCCGCCAAGCTGGATTCCGGCCGCACGACCCCGACGACCGGACAACGCCCTGCCAGGTCCTCCCGCAGCCTCGGCAGAGCCGCCGAGGTGGCCGAGTTGCAGGCCACGACGAGCAGCTTCGCCCCCTCGTCGAGAAGGATGCCGGCCAGCTCGCGCGAGAACGCCAGCAGCTCCCGCGGCGACCGGTCGCCGTAGGGAAACCGCGCGGTGTCCCCGAGGTAGACGAAGTCCTCGTGCGGCAGCGACACGAGGCACTCGTGCAGGACGGTGAGGCCGCCGACCCCGGAGTCGAAGACGGCGACCGGAAGCGATCGCTCGGAAGGCGCCACGGCCGGACATGGTCGCACGGCCCACGGCGCTTCGGTCAGCCGCGCTGCCGGGGCGTGTCCCGGCTCAGAACTGCACGCGCCTGACCGCCTGCTTGATCTTGGAGATGATCACCTCGCCGAGCTCCTGGCCCTCGTCGGTCTTGAAGCCCTTCATGGCCGCCACCACTCCGGCCATGACCAGCGCGACCAGAAGAATCAGGGCTACGTACTCGACGGTGCCCTGGCCGCGCTCGGGGACGAGGCGCTGGGCGGCGTGGGTCAGGGCGGCGTGGGTGCGTCCCATCAGGCGGTACATGCGGCCTCCTCGGTCGGTTTGCGGAAGGCGGCCATGGTCCGGTGGCGGGACGCACCGGTCCAGACGCGGCTGTGACAATCAGCGCGCATGTGCGGCATCGGAGCGCCGATGGCGCGGGCGACCTCCGCCCTGCCGGCTGGCGGCTCAGGACAGGCTTACGGGCAACCGGTCAGGCAGGCGGCGGAGCCGCCGTCGGCCAACGGCTAAGCGCCGTTGGCGCCGTTCCCGGTATCCCCGTTCTCGATTTCCTCGACGAGGTCAACGGCTTCTTCCCCGCCGATCGCTCGTACCAGTGCCATCGAGGCGCCCCTGCGAGCCAGGTCGATTGCGAGCTCCACGGAATGTTCGGCAGGCTCCCGTTCGAGGATCGTCGTTCCCTCCGGGAGCTCGAATCCGTTCTTCGTGCGTTGACCCATGCGATCAGTTTCTCTGTTCGGTCAGACGGCCCTCCAACTATAGGGCGGCGGTGGCGGTCGAAAGTATCTCCTCGCAGCCTGCCAGGTAGGTCGATATCGGACGCCGCCTACTGGCCTCCGCCACGCAGTCGAACTCGCCGCGGCCCATGTAGTCGATGATGAAGATTCCCAGCAACCGGCGCGTCTCGTCCTGCGAAAACAGGCGCATGGCACAGACACCGGTGTACTGCCGGCTGGAACGGACCTCAGCCGCCGTCAGACCGTGGCGTTCCTTGGCGGGCAGCTCGTCGAAGCCGGCGGCGCCGAGGTCGGCAAGCTTGTCGTGCAGGGGACGTAGGTCGGAGCGAAGATCCTCGTTGCCTTCCCAGGCCATGCCGGCCACGCCTCGCCCCTTGCGCCAGACGATCCCACTGCTCTTGCGTTTCTCCGGCAGCGTGAAGAATGCGCGCCGATCGAAGGACCCGTCGTCGCGGCACAGCCACACGTGAGCCGCCAGATCATTGATCGCAACCGCGGGGCAGGCCTCACTGACGGCGGAAACCACGCGCTGGCAGATCAGCTGTAGGTCGGCGTCCGTGGCGGCCTTCGCTTTTTCTGCTTCGGCCGCCTCTTTGTCCGACTCCTCGAAGTGCGCGTCGATTGCCTTGTAGAGGGCGTAGAGGGGGACATAGAGCGCGGCTGCCACGAGCGCGCAGAACCAGACGGTCCACGGCTGCCAGGTCGCTTCGTCCGGCCACTTGGCGCCTCGCATGGCGTTCCCACCCGCGAGGTAGAGGCCCAGCACCGCCGTCACCACGTACAGGGCGACTTCGGCGCGTTTCAGGGCGTCCCGGACCTTCCGCACGGCCGTCATCGGCCGGGGATGCTAAGGCGTGGCTACATAGGTGAAGCATGCTTCACCAAAACGCCTTTCGCCCCCGCGGCGGGACGCACCGCTCCAGACGCGGCTGTGACAATCAGCGCGCATGTGCGGCATCGGAGCGATCCTCGATCCGTCCGGGTCCGTGTCGCCCGAGGCCGGGCAGCGGATGGTCGACGCGCTGCGCCATCGCGGGCCCGACGGTGAGGGGGTCAGGCGGAGCGGCCCGCTGACGCTCGCCCACACCCGGCTGGCGATCATCGACGTCGCGGGCGGCGACCAGCCCCTCGACTCCGAGGACGGCCAGGTCACCGCGGTCGTCAACGGCGAGATCTACAACCACCTCGACCTGCGCAGGCAGCTCGAGGCTCGCGGGCACGTCTTCGCCACCGGCTCCGACAGCGAGGTGGCGGTGCACGCCTACGAGGAGCACGGGCCCGGCTTCGTACGCGAGCTGAACGGGATCTTCGCCCTCGTCATCTGGGACGCCCGGAAGCGGACCCTGCTGGCT
>DATACN010000284.1:0-3556 GCA_036258995.1 Thermoleophilaceae bacterium
CCAGATCGCCGCCGGAGTCGGCGCCGTCGGAATGCTCGGCGTTGCGACGTGGCGGCTGCGGACCGGGCGGCCCGGCCGGGCGGCGCTCGGGCTGCTCGTCGCCGCCGTGCTCGCGATGATCGCCGCCGACCAGATGGTCGCACTGCCCGACGGCGAGGAGGCCGTCTCCGACTTCGGCCAGACGTTCGGGGACTGGACCTATCCGTTCATGGCGGCGATGGCCTTCCTCGAAACCGCCATCCCGCCCGTGACGCTCGTCTTCCCCGGGGAGTTCGCCGTGCTCCTGGGCGGCGCCGTGGCCGGCGAGGGCCGGATCTCCTTCCTGCCGCTGATCGCGATCGTATGGGCCTGCTCGGCGGCCGGGGACTCGGCGACCTTCGTGCTCGGCCGCCGGCTGGGGCGGCCGTTCCTCCTTCGCCACGGGCGGCCCCTGGGCATGAACGAGGAGCGGCTCGAGCGCGTCGACCGCTGGCTCGACCGTTGGGGCTCTCCGGCGGTCTGCTTGGGCCGGCTGCTCCCGCTGGCGCGGCCGCTCGGGCCGTTCGTGGCCGGCGCCTCCCGCCTGCGCTACCGCCGCTTCCTGGTCTGGAACCTGCTGGGAACCCTGCTCTTCACGCTCGTGTTCTGCGGCGCCGGGTACGCCTTCTACGAGTCGTACGACGAGTTGGTCGTCGCGCTGCGCCGCGGCGGCTTCCTCGTCCTGCTGCTGGTCGTCGGGCTCGTCCTCGGCGTATGGGCGCTCAGGCGGCGCCGGGCAGCCCGCGAGGTGGCGACGGAATGATCCGCGTCCTCGCTGTCGGCGCCGTCGTCACGGCGATCGCGCTCGCGGCGCTGGTGATGTTCGGCGGCGATGGGGGCTCCTACAAGCTGCACGCCCGCTTCGAGAACGCGGGCCAGGTGGTCAACGGCGGCCTGGTGGAGATCGCCGGGAAGGAGGTCGGCACGGTCACCGGCCAACGCCTGACGCCCGCGGGGGTCGCCGAGCTCGAGCTGTCGATATCGGAGGAGTGGGCGCCGGTCCCGCGCGGCACCCACGCCCAGATACGGCAGTTCGGGCTCTCCGGCCCCGCCAGCCGCTACGTGGAGCTGCGCCTGCCCGACGGCCGGCCGCGAGGTGGCCTGCCCGACGGCGCCGTGCTGGACCTGGACGACACCACCGCCAACGTCGACGTCGACGAGATCTTCGCGATCTTCGACCGGCGCACACGCCGCTCCCTGCGTGACGTGTTCCGGGGTTCCGCCCGCCAGTACGCGGGCCAGGGCGACCGCGCCGAGGAGGGATGGCTCTACCTCGATCCGGCGCTGGTGTCGGCCAGCCGCCTCTTCGCCGAGCTGAACCGCGATACGCCCAAGCTGCGCCGGTTCATCAGGGAGACCTCGGGCCTGGTCGGAGACATCGCCGAGCGGCGTGACGACCTCGCCTCGCTCGTGTCGAACCTGGCCGACACGACCGGTGCGATCGCGCGGCCGCCCGAGGCCCTGAGCGAGGCGGTGCGCCGGCTGCCGCCGTTCATGCGGCGCGCCAACACGACCTACGTGAACCTGAGGGCGACGCTCGACGAGCTCGACCCGCTGGTGGCCGAGTTCAAGCCGGTGGCCAAGCAGCTGCGCCCGTACACGCGCGAGCTGCGCGGGCTGGTGCAGGACGCCGAGCCCACGATCACCGACCTCGCCCGCCTGACCCAACGACCCGGGAAGGCCAACGACCTGGTCGACCTGGCCCGTGCCACCCCGCCGCTGCGCGACATCGCGGTGGGGCCGGTGCACAGGAACGGCCGCGAGCGCGAGGGGGCCTTCCCGGCCGCGACCGAGGCACTCGCCTCGGCCACGCCGCGCATCGCCTTCGCCCGCCCCTACTCCGTGGACTTCACGGGCTGGCTCGACGACTTCTCGCACAGCGGCAACTACGACGCCCTGGGCGGCTTCGCGCGCATCGGCACCCACGCCAACGCGTTCACGGTCAACAGCGCGGTCCTCGCTCCGATCGCGCCGGCCCTCCGTGCGGAATCGTTCAAGCAGCTGGCCGCGACCGGCCAGAACAACCGCTGCCCCGGCTCGGTCGAGCGCGACCACGGCGACGGCTCGAACGTGTGGCGGCCGTCGCCCGACTACAACTGCGACCCGCGGCAGCTGCCGCTCGGCCGGTGAGGCGGCTGCTGACAGCCCTGGCGCTGGCCGTCGCGGTCGCGGGCTGCGCGGCCCTGATCGGCGCCGGCGGCGAGGGGGCCGGTGACGCCCGCCGCTACACGATCGCGCTCGACAACGCCTTCGGCCTGGTCGAGGGAGGCGACGTGCGGGTGGCCGGCGTGAACGCGGGGAGCGTGGTCGGCCTCGACCTGGACCGGCGCACCCAGAAGGCGCTCGTCGAGGTGGAGATCACCGAGCGCGGCTTCGGGTCGCTGCGCAAGGACGTGTTCTGCGAGTCGCGCCCGCAGTCGCCGATCGGCGAGTACTTCCTCGATTGCCTGCCCGGCACCTCGCGCACGGAGCTGCCGCCCGGCGGCCGCGTGCCGGTGCGCCAGACGGCGTCGACGATCCCGCCCGACCTGGTGCAGAACATCATGCGCCTCCCCTACCGCGAGCGCTTCCGGCTGATCATCAACGAGTTCGGCGCCGGGCTCGCCGGTCGCCCGGAGGACCTGAACGAGGCGATCCGGCGCGGCGTGCCGGCGCTTCGGCAGAGCGCGCGGCTGCTGAACGTTCTGGCGGACCACAACCGCGTCATTCGCGACCTGGTCACCAACGCCGACCGGGTCATCGGCCGGCTTGCCGGCAATCGCCGCGACGTCGGCCGCTTCGTGGTCGAGGCGCGCGACACGGCCTCGGCGAGCGCCGAGCGGCGCGAGGACATCGCCACCAACTTCCGCAAGCTGCCCCACTTCCTCGAGGAGCTGACGCCGACCATGGCGGCGCTCGGGGAAGCGGCCGAGGAGCAGCGGCCGGTGCTCGTGGACCTGAACGCGAGCGCCGGCGAGCTGCGCCGCTTCTTCGCCGACAGCGCCGACTTCTACGACGCCTCCCGGCCGGCCCTCCGCGCTCTCGCGGAGGCCGCGGGCCCGGGCCGCCAGGCCCTGCGGGCGGCCCGTCCGCGGATCCGCGAGCTGCGCAGCTACGCCAGCCGCACGCCCGACCTGGGCCGCAACCTGCGGATCACTCTCGAGGACTTCGACGACCCGGCCCGCGCGGTCGAGCGCGACCCGCGCAGCCCCGGCGGGCGCGGCTACTCCGGCACCCAGGCGCTCCTCCAGTACCCCTTCAACCAGTCGCTCGTCATCAACGCCTTCGACGAGATGGGATACATGGTGCGCGCGGCGGCGCACACCGACCACTGCTCGCCCTACGCCGACGCCGAGACGGCCAGACGGCCCGACAAGGCCGACTGCCGCTCCTGGCTCGGTCCCACCCAACCGGGCGTCACCACCCCGGACGCGTCGGACGAGTTGGCGTCTCCGGCGGGCGCCGGCGAGCGGGGCGCCGGCGAGCGCGCCGGGCGGGGCCGCTCCGGCGGCGGTGGTGGCGGCGGTGGTGGCGGCGGTGGCGGTCGCGGTGGTGGTGC
>DATACN010000285.1:0-1818 GCA_036258995.1 Thermoleophilaceae bacterium
GTGCGGCCCTTGGGGCCGCTCTTGCCCGACCGCTTGCCGCCGCGGCGCCCCGATGAGATGTCCTGGGTCGAGGTCCGCGAGCGCTGGCGCGACTCGCCGCTTCGGGCGCGCTCCTTCTGCACGGTGCGGGCGGCGACCTCCTTCGCCCGTCCCTCCGAGCGTCCCTGCTGCTTCTGGCTCTTCTTGATCTTTTCGTACTGGCGGGCGCGCTTGGTGCCCTTCTTCACTCCGCGTGGTGGCATCGGTGGCTCCTTCCGTTTCTCAGGGTTGCTGGGGACTCTGCAGCTGGGGCGCCTCGGGGGCCGGCCCCTGGGGCGGCTCCTCTGCTGGCGGCTCCCCGCTCGGCTCGTCGGGCTGCCGCTGAGACGGGCTCTCCTCGCGGTCGCGGGAATCGGGCTGATCGGGCTGGGGGGACGGGCCCTCGGGTTGCGAGTCCCGCCGCTCCTCGCTCTCTTCCGGCCGGCTCGAGTCGTCGCTGAACAGCGTCGTGCGTCCCTCGCCCTTGCCGATCGACCCGCCGGTGAGCAGCTCGGTGCCCGTCAGCGCGATCGCCGTGATGGCGAACGCCAGGACCGCCGTCGCGGCCACCACCCCGATCGCGATCTTGCGCCGCGCGGCACGTGGGCGCACCGGCTTTCCGCTGCCGCTCTTGTAAACGCGCACCGGAGGAGCGGCGGCCTCCCCCCGCGCGCCGGGCTCGGCGGGGGCGGGCTCGTCGTCGCCCGCGGGCTCGCGCCGGCTGGGGCGGGCCGGTCCGCGGGTGGCGGGCAGGATGGGGGTCCCGCGCGAGGTCACACGCTCGGCGATCTTCTCGGTCGGGCGGTGGAGCATCTCGCTGACCAGGGCCACGATCACAGGGGTGACCGCGGCAGCCATCCAGGTGCCTTGGACCCAGAACTGCGAGGTGATCACCGCCGCCGCCGCCGACGCGGTGCTCGCGATCGACAGCGTTCGGATGTTCAGGCGGCGCTCTTCCTCGCGCCCGGAGCTGCGCGGCTGCGAGGACATCGCGAAGACAACATAGCGAGGCTCCTCCGATCGAGTCGTTTACCTGCGGATAGCCCCGGTAACCGGAGAGGAAAGGACACGACATCGAAAGGAGAGCCTGTAATGGCCGACAGGCTGAACGGCAAGAAGGTGGCCTTCCTGGCCACCGACGGGGTCGAGCAGATCGAGCTGACCGAGCCCTGGAAGGCGGTCGAGCAGGAGGGCGGAACGCCCGAGCTGATCTCGCTCGAGGAGGGCGAGATCCAGGGCTTCGAGCACCTCGACAAGGCCGACACGTTCCAGGTCGACCGCACGGCCTCCGAAGCGAAGGAGTCCGACTACGACGGCCTCGTGCTCCCTGGCGGAGTCGCGAACCCGGACTTCCTGCGCATGAACGAGGACGCGGTGCGCTTCACCCGCTCGTTCTTCGAGGCCGGAAAGCCGGTGGCGGCAATCTGCCACGGCCCCTGGACCCTGGTCGAGGCCGACGTGGTGCGCGATCGCACCGTCACCTCGTGGCCGAGCCTCCAGACCGACATCCGCAACGCCGGCGGCAATTGGGTCGACGAGGAGGTGCACGTCGACAACGGCCTTGTGACGAGCCGCAAGCCGGACGACCTGCCGGCCTTCTGCGACAAGCTCGTCGAAGAGATCTGCGAGGGCAAGCACGAAGAGCAGGCCCTCCAGACCGCGGGCTCCGGCACCTCCGGGTAGCCGGACCCGCCCCCCCGACCCAGCGACGAGGCGCCCCAGGGCGCCTCGTCGTGTTGACGAAGAGAACGGCAGGATCTCGGCGGTGACCGGGCACCGGTGGTGGCGCGACGCGGTGAT
>DATACN010000286.1:0-17273 GCA_036258995.1 Thermoleophilaceae bacterium
GCACCGGGCGCCACCGCGGCTTCCGCGGGGACCGGCGCGCCCGGCTCCGGCGGCGACCTCGAGCTCCGGCTGCGCGCGACGGTCGCCGGGGACGAGCTCACGCTCGACTTCTCCGGCTCCGCCCCGCAGCACGACGGCAACCTCAACTGCCCGCTCCCGGTGACGCTGTCCGCGTGCTACTTCGCGCTGCGCGTGCTCACCGATACCGACGTCCCGCCCAGCGCCGGTGCGTACCGCCCGCTCACCGTCGAGGCGCCCGAGGGCTCCCTGCTCAACGCGCGGTCGCCGGCGGCCGTGGCGGCGGGGAACGTCGAGACCTCGTCGCGCGTCGCCGACCTGGTGCTGGACGCCTTCGGCCGCGCCCTCGGCCAGGGGACCATGAACAACCTCACGCTCGGCAACGACGACTTCACCTACTACGAGACGCTCGGCGGCGGGCAGGGCGCCTGCCCCGACGCCGACGGACCCGGTGCCGTGCACGTGGCGATGTCGAACACCCTGAACACGCCCGTCGAGGCGCTCGAGCTGGAGTTCCCGCTGCGGGCGGTGGAGTACGCGGTGCGGCGCGGCTCGGGCGGCGCCGGAGCCCACTGCGGCGGCGACGGTGTGGCGCGCGAGCTCGAGGCGCTCGATCGCATGCGCTACTCGCTGATCACCGAGCGCCGCCGAAACGCGCCGCCGGGCGCCGATGGCGGCGAGGAGGGCGCCCCTGGTAGGAACCTGCTGAACGGCGAGGAGCTTCCGGCCAAGGCCTCCGGCGAGCTGAACGCCGGCGACCGGCTGCGGATCGAGACTCCGGGAGGTGGTGGACATGGAAAGCCCTGAGCCGCGCAAGGTGGCCTTCTTCGGCCTCGGCATCATGGGCTGGCCGATGGCGGCGAACCTCGCGAAGGCCGGGTTCGAGCTCTCGGTCTGGACCCACAGCGAGGGGAAGGCGGAGCGCTTCGCCTCCGAGCACGACGGCGTGCGAGCGGCGGCCACGCCGCGAGAGGCCGCCGACGGCGCGGATGCCGCGGTCACCATGGTCGTCGACTCGCCCGAGGTCGAGGCCACGCTGCTCGGCGCCGACGGCGCGACGGCCGGTCTCGCGGAGGGCGCTCTCTGCATCGACATGTCCACTATCGCCCCGAGCGCCGCCACGCGGCTCGGCGAGCGGTTGGCCGGGGCGGGCTTCCAGTTCCTGGAGGCGCCGGTCTCGGGCTCCCGGCCCAAGGCCGAGGACGGCACGCTCACGATCATGGCCGGCGGCAGCGACGAGGCCTTCGAGCGAGCCAGCCCGCTGCTCGAGGCCATGGGCGAGCTGATCGTTCATGTCGGGCCCCAGGGACATGGCCAGATGGCCAAGGTCCTGACGAACACCATGGGCGCGGTCAACGCGGCCGCCCTCGCCGAGGCGGTGACCGTGGCGCGGGAGGCCGGGCTCGACCGAGGCGCCTTCCTCGAGGTTGCCGGCGGCAGCGCGGGCAACTCGACCGTGCTCCAGCTCAAGGGCAGACCGATGTTCGAGCACGACTTCGGGCCGTTGTTCAAGCTCGAGCACATGCTCAAGGACGTGCGCCATGCTCTCGCGGAGGCGCGCGGGCTGGGCGTGGAGCTCGAGCTGGCGCCGCTCGCGGAGCGCCTGTACGCCCGAGCCACCGAGGAAGGCCACGGAGGCGAGGACTTCGCCGCGATAGTGACCGCGGTCGAGCGCTGAAACTTCGCCCAGCGAGCGAAAACGTGTCATGCGCCACGAAATTCCCCTTGAAACCGGGCTATTGGTTTGTAACCATGCGCCGCCCGTGCTCTTGCAGTAGCTGTTCCCGCCTGAGCACGGGACACGAGGTTCCCCTTTCAATGCCAGTTGCTCTAAAGGAATGGGCTGTGACCGTGCGCGCTCTCGCCGAGGGCGAGCAGCTCCTCACGCTGCGCAAGGGCGGAATCCGTGAGGAGAACAAGCACTTCGAGATCGAGCACGACCAGTTCTTCCTCTATCCGACGTTCGACCATCAGCGCAACGACCTCGTGCGCGACTCCCACCTCCCCGAGCTGGGACGCGCGCTCGAGGAAGGTGTTTGGCCGGAGGCCGAGCCACCGGCCTCGGCCCTCACGCAGGACGGTGGCATCCCGCAGCCTGACCGCGTTCGCATCAGGGCCTGGGCCGAGGTGGCCGCGAGCTACCTGATCACAGACCCGCGCACGATCGACTCGCTGTCGCCGTACTACATCTGGACGAACGACTACGCGGAGAAGCGACTCGCGTGGAAGCGGCGCCACCCGCTCCACGTGATCGTGCTCCGGACCTACCGCATCCCGCGCCCCGTCACGGTCAAGGTGCGGCCCGAGTACCACGGCTGCCGCTCCTGGATCGAGATCTATCGCGAGCTCCCCTTCGAGGGCACCCCCGTGCTCTCGGACGAGGAGTTCGAGCGCGCGGCCGGCGAGATCGAGGCGATCGCCTCGGAAGCCGTGCCGGTCCTGGCCTAGAAGCTCACCACCTTCCACTGGGGGGACATCCGCCCGACCCGCGGATGTCGCAGACGCGCATGTCGGGAACCGCCGGCCCGGCCCCGAGGCTGAAGCTGCCGCTGCGGGGAGAGAAGCTCGAGATCGCGTAGCTCCGCGCCCCCCGCGCCGCGACACGCACCTGGCGAGGCCCGCGGCCGATGGGCACACCGAGGCGGCTTAGACCGGCCCCGTCGACGCACTGCCTGTAGTCGCCCGTACGTGCCCTGCAGCTGCGCAGGTACCTCTCCACCCGAAGGATCCGTGCCTTCGTCTCCCGGTCGCGGCGACGAAGCGCGCGCTCGAGCGCCCTCTTCCTCGGCTCTCCTAGCTCCTCCACGGATTCGGGCGGAACTGCCAGCGGTCGGGTCGGGGGGTCGAGCGCTCCGGTCCAGCGTGCCCGTTCGAGCTCGACGCCTTCGATGTCTATGAGGTCAGGATCGACCGGATCCTGCGGCCGCACGTCCGACTCATTCAGCTCGTCCTGGATGTCGTAGACGCTCAGCCGATCCACGGACACCGGTGACGGGTCGCGGACCAGCCGGCGGCTGACACGCGTGAGCCGGAAATCGAGGCAGAGCTCGGGGTCGCTCCTGCGGCCGGGGGGATCTGGGCCGGGCCGCTCGACCCCGTACATGACGCACAGCCGCGCGGTGCCGGTCGCAGGGTCCTCGATCGGTGGCCCGCGCGAGAGGTAGAAGACAGGGTCCTTGCCGTATTCCGCCCGTGGCAGGACCGCCGGGACGAGCAGCGGAAGCGCGACCGCGCCGAGTGCGAGCAAGGCGGAGATCATCGCCAGTCCGGGCCCCTTCCAACGGAACGCGGCGTAGCCCATGGCGACGAGCGTTCCCGCAAGAAGGGAGTAGCCAAGACCGATCGCCAGCCCTGGTCCGCCGTCGACCGCGCGGCGGTACTCGATGTAGTCCGAGTGCGGGTAGTAGCTGGGCTGGTTCTCCGAGAGCGAATAGCTCAGCCACTCATACGCGAACAGAACCCACGTCGCCGCGGCGGCGGCGCCGGCGAGGGCGGCGATCCACCCGACCCGGGCGCGGGGATATGCGCGTCGCAGGAGTTGCCACGTCGCGGCGGCGACGATCGCGCCGGCGACGGCGCCGATGCCGAAGACGAACAGCAGCCCCACCTCCCGGAATATCGTCAGCGGTGCCGAGAACCTGCGCCGCCGCCGCCTCGCGAGCGGTACATTCGCGCCTTCGTGCGCTGGGGAGGCATCGGTCGGGCATCGCTCGCGGGCTCGCTCGCGGCACTCCTGGCGCTCGCGCCCGGCGCTGCGGCCCAGCTCCCCGAGCTGCCGATCGATCCCGGCGGCGGCCAGGTGCCGGGCTTCGTGCAGCCCTACGGCGCCAACGACGGCGGCGGCTTCTGGAACATCCTGCCGCCGGGGCAGAACGGCCACGCGAACGCGGCCGACATCGCGAGGTTCCTCGCCGATTGCCCGCCGCCGCGAACCAACTGCCCGGACGCACCGCGGCCGCCGCACTTCTCCGACCAGCTCGGGATGTACGGCGACCTCGTCTACGCCTCGCCGCGGATCATCGCCGGCGACATCGGCGAGTTCTTCAAGGACGCCACCTTCGGCGTGACCACGGACGGGAGCGAGCGCTCCTATCGTCCCCGCAGCGACGTGTATGTCGTGCGCGACAAGGGCTTCGGGGTCCCGCACGTGTACGGCGAAACGCGCGCCGGGGCGATGTTCGGCCTCGGCTACGTCGGCGCCGAGGACCGGCTCTTCGCCATGGACGTGCTGCGAAACGCGGGCAAGGGTCGGCTCTCCTCGTTCGCCGGCGGGGCCGAGGGCAACCGGGAGATGGACCGCGAGCAGTGGGAGATCGCCCCCTACACGGAGGCCGACCTCCAGCGCCAGTACGACCTGGGCGACGACGTCTACGGGGCCCGCGGCCGCGCCCTCCAGGAGGACGTGGACAACTACGTGGCGGGCATCAACGCGTACATCACGGAGGCGCGCATCAACCCCACCAAGATGCCGGGGGAGTACGCGGCCATCGGCCGCCCCCAGGGGCCTGAGGAGTGGAAGGCCACCGACGTCATCGCTACCGCCAGCCTGATCGGCGGCATCTTCGGCAAGGGCGGCGGCAACGAGCTCGAGTCGGCGCTGCTGCTACAGGACGCGCGCCGGCGCTTCGGCCGTCGCCGCGGCAAGCGCGTCTGGCGCGACCTGCGCACAGCCGAGGACCCCGAAGCGCCTGTCACCGTGAACCCGCGCCGGCGCTTCCCCTACCGGGTCGAGCCGCGGCGCGTGCGACGCGGAAGCACGGCGATGCCCGATCGGGGCACGCTGCGCGAGTCGAACGTGGTGGCAAGCGGAGCCGCCGCGCGTGGAGGCGGGGGCGACCCGGGCATCGGCGGCCTGCTGCGCTTCCCCGGGGCGGGCTCGAACGCGCTGCTCGTGTCGGCGCGCGAGTCGGCCACCGGGCGCCCGCTTGCGGTCATGGGCCCGCAGACCGCCTACTTCGCTCCTCAACTCCTCTACGAGATCGACGTGCACGCGCCGGGGATCGACGCCCGCGGCGCCACCTTCGCCGGCGTCGGCCTGTACGTGCTGCTCGGCCGGGGGCGCGACTACGCCTGGAGCGCCACCTCCGCGGGCCAGGACATCATCGACACCTTCGGGGTCCCGCTGTGCGACCCGGGCGGGGGGCGCCCGACGCTCGACTCGATGCACTACCGCTACAAGGGCCAGTGCCTGGCGATGGAGGTGCTCGAGCGGCGCAACAGCTGGACGCCGAGCCCCGCCGACGACACGCCTCCCGGCTCGGAAACGCTGCGCGCCGAGCGCACGAAGCTCGGGATCGTGACCGCCCGGGCGATGGTGCGCGGCCGCCCGGTCGCCTACACGAAGCTGCGGGCGACCTACTTCCACGAGGCCGACTCGGCACTCGGCTTCGTCGCCCTGAACGATCCCGGCGCGATCAGGGGGCCGCGCGACTTCCAGCGGGCGGTCAGCCAGATCGGCTTCACCTTCAACTGGTTCTACGCCGACCACCGCAACATCGCGTACTTCAACTCGGGCAACAACCCGGTCCGGGCGCGTCGCGTCAGCACGCACTTCCCGGTCCACGGCCGCTACTCGTGGCCCGGTCACAACCCCGACCTGAACATCGCCCGCTACACGCGCTTCGCCGCGCACCCGCAGGCGATCAACCAGGCCTTCTTCACCAACTGGAACAACAAGCAGGCGCGGGGCTTCCGCGCGGCCGACGACAAGTTCAGCTACGGATCGCTCTACCGGTCGGACTCGCTGACGCAGCGGGTGAGGAACATGACTCGCGGGACCCGCAAGATGACTCTGGGGCAGCTGGTCGGCGCGATGGAGGACGCCGGCACCGTGGACCTGCGCGCGACTCGCGTGCTGCCCTACGCGCTGCGGCTGCTCGGCCGTCCGCGCGACCGCGCGCTGCGCAGGGCGGTCGGGATGCTGCGCCACTGGTACCGGTCCGGCGGGCACCGGCGCGACCGTGACCGCAACGGGAGCTACGAGCACACCGAAGCGATCCGCATCCTCGACGCCTGGTGGCCCCGCTGGCTCGCCGCGCAGTTCCAGCCGACGCTCGGGCGCACGGTGTTCAATCGCCTCAGGGGCCTGCTGCGTCCGGACGACGATCCCAACCTCGACGGCTCGCACCTCGGCTCCGCCTACAACGGCGGCTGGTACCACTACGCCGAGAAGGACCTGCGCCGGCTGCTCGGCCGCCGGCGGCTGCGGGGGCTCCGCCGTCCGCCCTCCCGCCGCGCCCGCCTGTCGCGGATCTACTGCGGCGGAAGCAGGCGCGCGAACGGCCGGCTGCGCCCCTGCCGCCGGCGCCTCGCCGCCTCGCTGAAGCGGGCGCTGGCCGTGGATCCGGCGCGGCTCTACAACGACGAGGTATGCAAGGACTACGGCAAGCCCGGCGACCAGTGGTGCTTCGACGCCGTGCGCCAGCGCCCGATCGGCGCGATCAACCATCCGCTGATCCACTGGATCAACCGCCCCACCTTCCAGCAGGCGGTGGAGATCGAGCGCGTGGCGCCGCGCTGACGTGCGGCGGCTGCCGCTCATCGGCCTGGCCGTGGCGCTCGCGGCCGCCTTTCCGGGTGCCGCGTCGGCGCGCCTGATCCAGGCTCAGACGATCCTGCCGCCCGGCCAGAGCGGGTTCGTCTCGATCGCGGGCCTGCCCACCGGCACGGGCTCGCCGCACCTGACCGACCAGACGCAGCTGTTCATCGACTACCGCTTCAAGTCCGCCCTGTTCGACCAGCCGGGAGAGGAGAGCACGCCGCGCGCGGGGGTGCGGATCGTTCGCGACTCGTTCGGGGTGCCGGCCGTCCACGGGTCCTCCGACTACGACGCCTGGTGGGGAGTCGGATACTCGGCCGCCCAGGACCGCCTGTTCCAGCTCGAGCTCTTCAAGCGCGCGACGAGCGGCCGGCTGGCCGAGATCCTGGGCCCGAGCTTCCTCGATGACGACCTGATCGCCCGGCGCGACTTCTACACCGAGGACGAGCTGCGCGCGATGGCGGCACGGATCCCGCGCCCTCTGTACGCACGGGCCGAGGCCTACCGCGACGGGATCAACGCCTGGATCGCCGAGGTTCGAAGCGATCCGGCCGGCAAGATGCCGGGCGAGTTCCCGGCGCTCGGCGTGGAGCTGGAGGACTGGCGCCTCGAGGACACCCTGCGGGTCGGGGTGTTCCTGGCCCGCACCATCCCCTCGGGCGACGGCCTCGAGCTCGACAACGCCCATGCGCTGAGGCTGATCGGCGCGAGCGCCTTCAACCGGCTGCTGCCCCTGCGCACTCCGCGGCGGATCGCCTCTGTCCCACGCTCGGAGGGCCTCTTCCCCTCGCAGCCGGGGCGAACCCGCCGGCAGGAGCGACGCGCCTATGCCCGCTCGCGGCGGTTCCTCGCGAACGTGTCGCTTCCTCCGCTCGAGGAGGACGGTGGCGAGTCCGCCGCGGCCGCGGCCGCCCGGCCGGTCATCCCCACCGGAGGCTCGTACATGTGGGCCATCTCGCGCGCCCGCTTCGACCGCCGCGGCCGCGTGCGCCGGCCGGGCCCGGCCTACCTGTTCAACGGCCCGCAGCTCGGCTACTCGATCCCGGAGCTCTTCTTCGAGTTCGAGCTCCACTCGCCGGCCCAGCGCATCCGCGGCGTGAGCGCCGCCGGCATCCCACTTGTCGGGATCGGCCACAACGGCCGCATCGCCTGGGGCTTCACCTCGGGCCTGTCCGATGAGGACGACCTCTACGTCGAGCGGCTGACCGGGCCGGAGACCTATCGCTTCCGGGGTTCCGAGCGCCAGATGGAGTGCCGCACCGAGACGTTCACCTGGCGCACGCCGCCGACGAGCCTGCCGGACGCCCTGGAGGGCCTGATCGGCGGCGACCCGCAGCCGCCGGCGGGGAGCCGAACCGAGCGGATCTGCCGGACCGTGCACGGGCCGGTGCAGGCGCGCGCCGAGGGCGTCGCCTTCGCCCGCCGCTACGCGATCTGGGGCCGCGAGCTCGACACCATCGTCGGCCTATCGGCGCTCAACGACGCCCGCAACATCCGCGAGGTGGATCGGGCCATGCGCCGGGTGACATGGAACGAGAACGTGATGGCGATCGATGATCGCGGCAACATCGGCTACTGGCATCCCGGCTTCCATCCGCTGCGACCGCGGGGCTTCGACGAGCGGCTTCCCTACCCCGGCACCGGTGAGGCCGAGTGGCGAGGCCTGCTGCCGCGCGGCCGCACACCGCGGGCGATCAATCCCACCCGGCGCTGGCTGTTCAACTGGAACAACATGCCTTCGCTGGGCTGGACCAACGGCGACGGCGAATCGCGCGAGCGGCTCTCGGGCCCCTACCACCGCTCCGGCTGGCTGCGGCGGCTGGTCCAGGCCGCGGCCCGCCGGCCGAGCTACGTGCGCTCGCGCAACATCGACTTCCCGCTGAGCACCATCGCCCAGCAGCGCCCGCTCTTCACTCGCCGCCTGCGAGCGGCCCGGCGCGGCTCGAGCGGGCGGGTGCGCGAGATGCTCGCCGAGCTGCTGCGCTGGGACGGCAGCTACCACCGCTCCGGGTCCGACGGCAAGGTCGATCCCGGCGTGGCGATCTGGGAGGCCTTCAAGTCCCAGGCCGAGCAGGTTGCCATCGGACGCTTCCGGCGAGGCGGCCGCCTGATGTCGGGCGCCGCCGGCTCCTCCCACGGCTACGACGTGGCCAATGGCGAGGCCTACGCGATGCGGATCCTCCGCTCCCGCGGCCTCCGTCGCGCCGCGGCCCAGGCCGACGCCGCCCTGACCCGCCGCTTCGGCACCACCGACATCTCCGCCTGGCGCGACCCACGCAGGATGTACGAAGTCGAGCCGATGGGAGCGGCGAGCCCGCCCGAGCTTCCCTTCTTCGACCGCGGCACCTGGCTGCAGTCGGTGGCGCTCGGCCCCTAGGCCGCCTCGACGCCGGCGAGCTGGCGCGCTTCGTCGAAAGTCGCGCAGGTCCTGTGAGAGACGATGGCTCCGTCGCGCACCCCGATCACCCAGGCGCATTCCGGATGGCTCTCGGCGCCGCTCGCGCGGCCGCGCACCCGGCAGCGGCCGGCCACCAGGACACGGTCGCCGAGGTCCCTGTACTCGTGACCCTCCGGCTCCAGCACGTCCCAGAGCTCCCGGGCCTCATCGAAGTAAGCGCGTACGCCCTCATGGCCCCGGTATCCGCCGCTCTCGACGCGGGTCCCTGTCAGCGGCAGGAACTCCACATCGACGTCATACAGCCGGAGCAGGGCGTCGACGTCCCAGGCGCTCATCGCCTCGAAGCTCCTCCTGACGAGGTCGACGTTCTCGGACATCTCGTCCGAGTCTGACACGAGGACCCGCCCGCTCAGATCTCCAGCCGGGATTCCTCCAGGTCGAGCTCGCGCTGGACGCGGCGCATGACCTCGTCGTTGATCGCTCCCTGCTTTCGCAGCTCCACGAGCGCGCGCCGCTGGGCGGCGATCAGCTCGTGCACGAGGCGCTGGTAGGCGACCGAGCGCTCCTCGATCGCGCGGGAATCGCCGTCCGCGCCGTCCTGCTGGGCCGCGAATCGCCTGCGGCGGTATTCATACATCCCGCGCGCGCGATCGATGGTGTCCTCGCGGGCCCAGTCCTCGACGGTCAGCTCGTCCAGGCGCTCGAGGGCCGCGTCGGCGGCAGCCAGCCGGGCCAGTAGTTCCTCCTCCTGGTCGGAGTCGTAGCCCTCGAGGCCCAGGCGCCGGATCACCGCGGGTAGCGTGAGCCCCTGCACCACGATCGTGAAGACGATCACGGCGTACGCCAGGAAGATGAGCACGTCGCGGCCCGGGAAGGGAGCGCCCGCGCTCGTAGCGACAGGAAGGGCCAGGGCGGCCGCCATCGACACGGACCCGCGCATTCCGCTCCAGCCCACCACGAGGCGCTCTCGTACCCCGACGCGCCTGGCCCGCTGCGACTCGCGGCGGTCAACGGCACGGACGACGTACGGCACGGTGAACAGCCAGAGCATCCGCGCTCCCACCACTGCGGCGATCACGGCGACCGCCCACAAGGCCAGGTCGACAGCGGAGCGGTCCCCGAGCCCGTCCAGGACCACCTGGAACTGGAGCCCGAGGAGCACGAAGAGGATCGCGTTCAGCAGGAAGACCAGCAGCTCCCAGACGGCGAAGCCCTGTATCCGCATGCGGGCCGAGGCAATGTCCGGCGCGCGCCAGCCGAGCACGATCCCCGCGGCCACCGCCGCCAGCACCCCCGAGAGGCCGAGCTCCTCCGCGGGCAGGTAGGCGGCGAAACCCGTGGCGAGGGAGATCGTGATCTCGACGGGCGGGTCGTCCAGGCGGCCGCGCACCTCGCTTATGAGCAGGCCGACGCCCAGTCCCACGGCGATCCCGCCGGAGGCGTCGAGCAAGAACTCGAACGTCGCGTCGACCAGCGAGAAGGTCCCGCCGACCGCGGCGGCCACGGCCACGCCGTAGAGGGTGAGCGCCGTGCCGTCGTTGATCAGGCTTTCCCCTTCGACCACCGTGGTCAGGCGGCGGGGAGCGCCCAACCTCCTCACGATCTCCGTGGCAGCCAGTGGATCGGTTGGCGCCACGATCGCCCCGAGCGCGAACGCCGCGGCCCAGGGCAGCCCGTCGATCAGGGCATGCGCGACCACGGCGACGACGCAGGTAGTCACCACCACGAGGCCTATCGCCAGCAACGAGATCGGCCGCACGTTGGTCTTCAGGTCGCGCAGGTTCGAGAAGAAGGCGGCCGAGTAGAGGAGCGGCGGCAGGAACAGCACCAGCACCAGCTCGGGCTCCAGCTCCAGATGCGGGACACCCGGCACGAACCCCAGCGCAAGCCCCCCGATCACCAGCAGGATCGGATAGGGCACGCCCATCGCCCCGGCCACCGCGCTCAGCGCCGCCACGGCCACCATCAGGCCGAGCAGCACTTCGCCGAGGTGGTCCATCCGTGCGAGGGTACGCGCCGGTGCCCTGGGTCGAAAGCCACTCCCTGTCGTTCTCAGCCCGCCACGACTCCCAGCACGCCGGGCAGGCGGCGGCCGTGCTCGAGTCGCTCGAGGGCTTCCGCGAGGAGCTGGCGGGAATGTTCGACCGGACCCCCGGGGAGGTCTCGGTGGTCATCCACCCGCGGTCGGCGATGCTGGCCTTCGCCCACCCCTGGCTGCCGGTGGCGCGGATGGTCGCCGCGCCGGCGAGCCGCCGCTACTTCGCGGGCTGGTTCGCGAGCGAGGAGATCCACGTGCTGGCACAGGACGCGCTCGAGCGCCGGGCTTCCGGCGTGGCCGGGTCGCGGGAGGCGCTGCTCCTGACGCCTCATCACGAGTACGCCCACCTGGTGGTGGGCGCCAACAACCCCGACTTCCCTCCTCCCTTCAGCCCCGGCAGCTTCCGCCGCTACGTGCGCTGGGCCTGGCTGTGCGAGGGGGCGGCCACGTACTTCTCGGGCCAGACCCCGCACCTTCGCGCTGCGATCGTGCGCCGACTGCACGAGGGCCCGCGGCCCGACTTCCCGCCGTCGGCGCGCGACGCCCAGCTACTCGGCGGGACCGTGTTCTCGCTGCTCGAGCGCGAGGACGGCGCGGATGCCACGGTCGCGCTGGCCAGTAGCCGAGACGACGACGGGCCGCGGCGGGCGATCGAGTGGGCCTTCGGACGCCGCGCCGCCGAGGTTGAGCGCGACTGGCGCGGCTACCTCGACTCGCTCAAGGCCTCCTGAGCCTCGCGGTAGGCGCGCTCGAGCCGCTCGTAGAGGGTGGCCGAGAGAAGCGCGGAGCCCACCTGGTCGGCCACGGTCTCGACCGCGCGCACGTCGTCCTCGTCGAACGCGTCGGGCGAGAGCTCCTCGATGTTGATCGCGCCCCACAGCCGGCCGCCGACCACCAGCGGGACCACCAGCTCCGATTGCACCTCCCGGGTCTCGCTCGTGACCCGGTACTCCGGCTCCGCCGCCACGCTCCCGCAGACCACCGGCCGCCGTTCGCGCAGGCAGCGGCCGATCAGCCCGGCGTCACGCGGCTGGCTCCAGCCCTGCTGCTCGACGAGGCGCTCGAAGGCCTCCCCCACCCCGGCGGCGCCCTCGACGAAGCCGTCGTCGCGGATGCGGATGACCGCGCAGAGGTAGAAGCCGAAGGCCCGGTGCAGCTCCTCCACCGCTGCCTGGGCGATCTCGGCCGGGTCGGTCATGGCGGCCAGCCGCGCGCCGAGCGCGTTTGCCAGCACGAGCTGGCGGGTGCGCTTGCGAAGCCGGTCGGTCTGCTCGCGGGCCCGGTCGGGCCAGAGGCCCTCCTCCCGCCGATCGAGCCGGACCGGCGTGCCCCGGCCGCCGGCGTCGGGGAGGAACTCCTTCGGCACGCGGCTCGCGGGGATGGCCGTGCCGCGGGTGCCCTGGTGCTTGGCGTAGAGGAGCGCCCGGTCGGCGCGCTCGATCAGCCGGGAAGAGGTCTCCTCGCCGTCCCAGGCCGCCACCCCCGCCGTCGCCCGGCCAACGTGCTCGGGCAGCCGGCGCTCGCCGACCGCCCGCACAACACGGGCGAGCGCGCGGGAGGTCACGTCCAGCGCGACGTCCTCGCCCGCGCCGATGGCGACGATCGCGAACTCGTCGCCTCCGTAGCGGGCCACCAGGTCGTAGGCGCGCACGCCCTGGCGAAGTCCGCGCCCGACGGCGCGTAGCACCTCGTCCCCGGCAAGATGGCCGAAGCGCTCGTTGACCTGCTTGAAGTCGTCGAGGTCCACGACCGCCAGCGAGATGCCGTGCCCGGTGCGGCGGCAGCGCTCGAGCTCGCGGCCGAGGGCGTCGTGCATCGCGGCGTGGTTGAGGCAGCCGGTGAGGGCGTCGGTGCGCGCGGCCATGGCCAGGCCGGCGTGGGCGCTCGCGTTGCGGCAGGCAGCCGCCGCGATCTCCGCGAACGCCTCGAGCAGCCCCAGGTGGTCGCGGGTCACCGGGTGGCGTCGCGTGTAGCCGACCGACAGGACTCCTCGCAGCTCTCCGTCCCAGTGCATGGGCACCGCCAGCGAGCTGCGCACGTCGGCCAGGAACGGGGACGAGGACCGGCCGGCCACGGCCTGGTACTCGTTGGTCAGCATCGACTCGTCGCGCTGGACGACCTTCCCCACCAGCCCCTCGCCGGGCTCTAGGTGCGTGCCGATGGCCTCCGGCGGCAGGCCCAGCACGGCCTCCATCCGCAGCCCCTCCCGGGCGTCGCCCACGTAGACGACACCGCAGTCGCCGTCGAGGATGCTGGTGGACTCCTCGCAGATGCGCACCAGCACGCGGTTCAAGTCCAGGGTGTCGTTCAGGCTCTTGGCGGCGCGGGCCAGCGCGGCCTGCCGGGCGGTCTGGGCGGCGTGGTCGGCCGCCAGCTGGAGCTGGGCCAGCCCGGCGGCGGCAGCGGCCGCGAAGGCCCCGGCGACCTCGGCCTCCTCGGCGCTGAACTCCCGCTCGCGCTCGTCGGACAGCACCAGCACATAGGAGACGGTTCCGCGCAGCCGCAACGGGAGCAGAAGCAGGCTGCGGGCCTCGCCGGCACCGATCGCGCCGCCGATCGCCGAGCCCTCGTCGCCCCCCACCCGCACCGGCTCGGCCTCGTCGATGACATCGGCCACCGGGGGCAGGTCGACTATGGCCAGCAGGTCGTCGGGCGGCGGCCCGTGCGGCTCCATGGCCACCACCTCGACACGGCCCTCCAGCTCCGAGACCGTCAGCAGCAGCGCCCGGGAGACGCGGAAGAACGAGCGGGCCTCGCGCACCAGCTGGTCGCCCACGGCCGAGGGCCCCTCCGCCCCGGCGCCTCCTCGCAGCAGCCGGGAGACGGCGTGCATGGCCTCGCCGGCGCTGCCGAAGCGGGCTGGGGGGCCTTCCGCCACTGAAGTCTGATCGGACATCCCTGCTGAGAGCTTGACGCGCGGGCTACAGGCCCAGCGTCTTGGCGATGATGTTGCGCTGGATCTCCGACGTGCCCCCGTAAATAGTCGTCACGACGGCGCTGCGGAGATGGCGCTCCATCGGATACTCGGTTGCGTACCCGTATCCGCCCATGATCTGCATCCCCTCGAGGGCGCAGCGCTTGGCGAGCTCGGTTGCCGCCAGCTTGGCCATCGAGGCCTCCCGCGGGAGCATCCGCTTCGGGTCCTCGTCGGTCATCGTCGCCACCCAGCGCACCAGCAGCCTGACCTGAGCGAGCTGGGTGGCCAGGTCGGCGAACTTGTGCTGGATCGCCTGAAACGAGCCCACGGGACGGCCGAACTGGCGCCGCTCCTTGGCGTAGGCGAGCGCGTCGTCGAAGGCCCGCTGGGCCAGGCCGAGGGCCGAGGCGGCCAGGATCACGCGCTCGTTGTTGAGCCCGGCCATGAGCTGGGTCCAACCGTTGCCTTCGCTGCCGAGCAGCGCCTCCTCCGGCACCCGCACGCCGTCCAGGTGCAGCTCGTTGGTGTCCTCCCCGCCCAGGGTCTCGATCGGCGTGATCGTGAAGCCCTCGGCCTCGCGCGGCACGAACACCATCGACATCCCCTCGTGGGGGTCATCGGAGTCGCCGGTGCGGCAGACGATCAGCACGTGACTGGCCTTGTGGGCGAACGAGCACCACATCTTCGACCCGTCGAGGACCCACTCGCCGTTCTCGCGCCGGGCCCGCGTCTTCAGCGCGGCGACGTCGGAGCCGGCCTCGGGCTCCGACATGGCGATCGCCAGCGAGCCGCCCTTCGCCACGCGGCCCAGCAGGTCGCGCTTCTGCGCTTCGGTGCCGAAGCGGTTGAGCGCGCCGGTCACGATCAGCGTGACGCCGTAGGCGCCGATCGGGATCTGGCCGCGCGCGGTCTCCTCGAGGAAGAGGGCGGCGTCGAGGAAGCTGCCGCCGGACCCGCCGTACTCCTCGTCGATCGTCAGCCCGTACCAGCCGAGCTCGGCCATCTTCTCGGCGACCTCGTCCTGGTGGGGATCGCCGTCGTCGAAGCGCTCCTTGGCCGCGAAGTCGCGGATGGCGTCGACGAAGGACTCCTGCTCGTGGGTGAGTTTCACGCGCGGGCGCGGCGGGCTAGGCCTCGACCGGCTCGCGCGGCTTGAATCGGTTCAGCTCGCGCAGCGCGATGACCATCTTGTGCACCTCGTCGGGGCCGTCGGCGATCCGCAGCCAGCGCCCCTGGCGCCACATCGTGGCGAGCGGGAGGTCGTCGGACATCCCGAGCGCGCCGTGCACCTGCATGGCCCGATCGAGCACGCGCTGGTGCATCTGGGCGGCGGCCACCTTGATCATCGAGATCTGCTGGCGGGCGGCCCGCTTGCCCTCGGCGTCCATCTTCCAGGCGGCGTGCAGCACCATCAGCCGGGCCGCGTCGATCTCGAGCCGCGACTTGGCGATGAAGTCCTGCACGAACTGCTTCTCGGCCAGTGCGCCCCCGAAGGCCTGGCGGTCGTGGGCGCGGCGGCACATGAGCTCGAATGCCCGCTCGGCCGATCCGATCGCCCGCATGCAGTGGTGGATGCGGCCCGGCCCGAGCCGGTCTTGGGCGATGACGAAGCCGGCCCCGCGCTCGCCGAGCACGTTCTCGGCCGGCACGCGGCAGTCCTCGTACAGGACCTCCCAGTGCCCCGGCCCGCCGTCGTGCCCCATCACCGGCACCGGTCGCACGCCCGTGAAGCCCTCGGTGTCGAGCGGGACGAGGATCATGCTGGCCCGCTTGTGCGGCGGGCCCTCCGGCTCCGTCACGACCATCGCGATCGCCACAGAGGCGCCGTTGTAGCCGGAGGTGAACCACTTGCGCCCGTTGATCACCCACTCGTCGCCGTCGAGCTCGGCGCTCGCCTCGAGGCGGGTCGGGTCCGAGCCGGCGGTCTCTGGCTCGGTCATCGAGAAGCAGCTGCGGATCTCGCCGTCGAGCAGCGGTTGGAGCCAGCGGTCCTTCTGCTCGTCGGTGCCGTGCTCGGCGAGGATCTCCATGTTGCCGGTGTCGGGCGCCGAGCAGTTGAAGACCATGGGCGCGATCCCGTTGCGCCCCATCTGCTCGCAGAGCATCCCGTACTCCCAGTTCGTCAGGCCGGGGCCGTAGCGCTCGTCGGGCATGAACAGGTTCCAGAGCCCTTCGCTGCGGGCCCGCTCGCGCAGCTCCACCAGGATCTGCGGGTAGGGCACTCCGGGCCGGACCTCCTCGTCGAGCGCCTTCATCCCCTCGGCCTCGACGGGGTCCACGTGCTCCTCCATGAACTCGCGCACCCGCTCGATCAGCTCGGCGACCCGGTCCGAGGGGGAGAAATCCATGCCCGGCAGCCTACATTGGCGTCATGGCGAGCATCCGCCGCTGCCGGGACGACCAGCGCGACGAGATCCTCGCGATCGTCAACGCCGCCGCGGAGGCCTATCGCGGCGTCATCCCGGACGACTGCTGGCACGAGCCGTACATGCCGGCGCGAGAGCTCGACACCGAGGTCGCCGCCGGAGTCGCCTTCTGGGGCTACGAGGCCGACGGCCGCCTCGTGGGCGTCATGGGCGTCCAGCCGGTGCGAGACGTCGACCTGATCCGCCACGCCTACGTCCTGCCTGGGCGCCAGCGGCACGGCGTCGGCAGCGCCTTGCTGTCGCATCTGGCGCGGGCGACCGCGAAACGCATGCTCGTCGGGACCTGGGCTGCGGCGGACTGGGCGATCCGCTTCTACAGCCGCCACGGCTTCGAGCTGGTCTCACCGGAGCGAAAGACGGAGCTGCTTCGCGCCTACTGGACCATCCCGGACCGCCAGATCGAGACCTCCGTCGTGCTCGCCAACCCGCCCTTCGAGAGGGGGTAGGCGTCAGCCGACGGCGCTCTGCAGCGCCCAGGCGATGAGCGCGGTGAGCCCGGCGCCGGCAAGTACCACCGCCGCGAGCTTGGCCGGGTGAGGTAGCGGCGTTGCCCGCTCGCTGGGCGCCAGGTCGGACTGCAGCAGCACCTCGCGGGCCGTGGGCGCACCGGCCTCGGGCACCATCACGTCGCGCGGGCCGGCCGCGAGGAAGTCGGGCACGTCGAACCCCGCGCTGCGGCGCAGCACGCTCGGCACTCCCTCCTCGAGCAGCATGCCCTGGATCAGCTCGGCCTCGGCCTGGTTGCGCCCGCCTGCGACTCGCACCAGCTCGCCCTCGGTGTAGAGCGGGTTGATCTTGCGGGCGCGGCCGTGCGCCTCGCTCAGCGGCGCCTCGAGCGGCTCGGCGCCGGCCGCCACGAGCGGCATCCCGCAGCTCGCGCAGAAGGCCTCGCCGTCCGCATGCTCGCGCCCACACGAGGGGCAGGTGAGACGCTCAGG
>DATACN010000287.1:0-8847 GCA_036258995.1 Thermoleophilaceae bacterium
GTTCAGGGTGATCCTGAAGCCCACCAGGAGCAAGAGGCCGACCGCCAGCCAGACGAGCGGCACGACCGGCACCAGCGGCGCATCACGCTCGCGGGGCCGGAGGCCCGCCAGCAACAGGCGCAGGAGCAGGTAGCCGAGCAGCGGGTACACGAGCGGCACCGAGATCTCGACCTCCCCGCGGTTGAAGAAGATCTGCGAGACGCCGAAGGCCAGCAGCACCAGCAGGTCCAGGTGCAGCAGG
This sequence comes from Thermoleophilaceae bacterium, assembly GCA_036258995.1. Classification (GTDB taxonomy): domain Bacteria; phylum Actinomycetota; class Thermoleophilia; order Solirubrobacterales; family Thermoleophilaceae; genus DATACN01. The sequence goes on from DATACN010000287.1 coordinate 242, forward strand.
CGAAACGGCCTGCGGGGGTCCACGAAGGGAGCGACGAACAGCAGCGCCAGCGGGATCCAGACGTACAGCTCGTTCAGCGAGCGCGCTACCGGCGGGTCGTATCCGCGCGAGAGGAGGTCGTTGGCCTGGGGCCCGGTCCAGACCTCGATCACGCGGCCGCTGCGCGCCGAGACGTGGACGTCGATCTCCACGTCGTCGCCCTCCACGTAGACGACCTCGTAACGGCGGTCGCCGAAGTACAGGGGTAGCTGCACCTCGGCGCGAAGTCGCTGTCCGGCCCGCCGGGCCCGTCTCACCTCGGGCACGCGGTCGGCCGCCAGCCTCGCCTCGCCCGGCGCGACACGGTAGCCCGGTGGCGGCTTCTCACCGCGCTCGAGCTTCTGGATGGGCAGGTTGATCGCCTGGGCCGGCGCCGGCAGCGCCGCCAGCGCCACCAAGAGCCCCAGGACCGCGAGCGTCACCCGGCGGCGCACGGGCTCAGGGGCTGACGGGTTCGAGCTGCTCGCCTGCCGCCGTTCGGGCCCGCGCCTCGGCCGGCTTTGGCTGCGGCTGCCGATAGGCGCCCAGCAGCGCGATGAGTGCAAGTGGTGCGACCCACGCGAGGTAGAAGTAGAACCAGTGGGTCGCGGCGAGCTGGAGCCCAACCAACATCGCGGCGCCGAGCGCCGCGACCTGGCGAGTGTCGCGGCGGCGAGGAACGAGGAAGAGCACGGCCGCGAGCAGCAGCGTTCCCGCGGTGATCAGCTTCTGGACGGGCTCCAGTGCCGGATACAGGCCCCACAGGCTGAACGGCGACGAGCGCGAGAGCTGGAAGCCGATCGTCGTGTCGTAGAACTCGCGCAGGCCACCCTCCGGCAGGTATATGAGGACGGACGCCGCAGCCACGACGAAGAAGGTCAGAGAGAAGCGCATGACAGACAGCGGCCGCCGGTCGTCAGAGCCGGCCGCCATCAGCGGCACGAGCGCGAACGGCGTGAACTTCGCCATCGCCGCAAGCCCGATGATGGCCCCTCGCACCGGAGCAGACGTCAGGGCCAGCAGCGAGTACACCAGCAGCATGGCGACGAGGCCATCGTTCGTGTTCGCCTGGAGCACGTAGGTGCTGTACGGGTATGCGGCCCAGGCGAAGCCCAGGGCAACGCCGAGCACCGTCCCCTCGCGACCGGCCCGCAGCCGCCGCCCGAGTAGGAACAGGCCGAGGATCGTCAGCAGGTCGAACGTGAGCGCCGCTGCATGCGCGGCGGGGACGCTGTCCCAGTCGCCGCTCCATGGCAGCAGCAGCTCGAAGGGCACGTAGGCGATGTAGGTGATCGGGCCGTAGGTGTCGCCGTGGATGTCGTTGTTCACATACAGCTCCAGCCCGTGCAGGATCCGGTCGGCCCCGATGACGCTGGCGAAGCCCACGTCCATGACCGCCGAGTCGAGCACGTTCAGGGCCACCCGGAAGCCGACCAACAGGAACAGGCCGACGACCAGCGCGCGCAGCGGCAGTATGGGTACGAGCTTTCCCCGCCCCTGGCGCGGGCGAAAGCCGGCGAGCAGCAGGCGGCCGAGCAGGTAGAGCAGGAAGGGATAGACGAGCGGCACCGAGACGTCGAGCTCACCTCGGTTCAGGAAGAACTGGGACAGCCCGAACGCGATCAGGACGAGCAGATCCAGGTGGAGCAGCCGGAACGGCCTGCGCGGATCGAAGAAGGGCGCCAGGAAGAGCAGGCAGAGCGGCAGGATCACGTAGGCCGCGTTGAAGGTGTCCCCGCCTACCGACGGTTCGTACCCGCGCGCGAGCACCCAGCCGACCTGCGGCCCCGTCCAGGTCTCCATGACCCGCCCGGTGCGTCCGTTGACGTGCACCTCGACAACGCGCCTGCCGCCGGGAGCTATGTAGGTCACCTCCCAGCGCAGCGTCGGCACGTAGAGCGGAATGTTCACCTCGCGGGTGAGCCGTGCGCCATTCGCCCTCCGCTCGCGTACCTCGGGCGTGCGCTCAGCGGCCCGAAGAGCGTCCCGTGCGCTGGTGGCGAAGCCCGGGGGCACCTCGTCGCGGTCGGCCGGCGCGGGCTCTGCCCGCGGAATGAGCCACTGATCGCCGGCTTTCGCCGTGGCCCCCGCCGGGGTCGCGAGCGAGAGCACGAGCAGGAGGGCCAGGATGCCGAGGGAGCGCAGCCTCACAAACTAAGCGTCGGCTTCGCCGAGGGAACCTTGAGTCCTGCCCTGGAAGGCGCTACTTGATCTGGTCGTAGACCTTGAACATCGGCATGTACATCGCGATGATGATGAAGCCGACGATCCCGCCCACGAGGATGATCATGACCGGCTCGAGGATCGAGGTCAGCGCCTTCACGGCGGCGGCCACCTGGTCCTCGTAGAAGTCGGCCACCTTGGAGAGCATCGTCTCGAGCGCGCCGGTCTCCTCTCCCACCCCGATCATCTGCACGACCATGGCCGGGAAGGCCTCGGGCACGTTCTGCATCGGCGCCGTGAGGGAACCGCCCTTCTTGACCGACTCGCGGACCTCCTCCATGGCCTTCTCGACCACGCGATTGCCCGAGGTCTTGCCGGTGATCTCGATCGACTCGAGCATCGGGACGCCGGCCGCGATCAGTCCCGAGAAGGTGCGGGAGAAGCGGGCCAGCGCGACCTTCTGCACGATGTCGCCGATCTGCATCGGGAACTTCAGCTTCAACCGATCCCACTGCTCGCGCCCGCGTTCGGACCTCTTCCAGCGCCGGAAGGCGTAGATCAGCAGCCAGGTGCCGCCGATCATCAGGTACCAGCGACCGGTGATCAGGTGCGAGAGGAACACCGTGAACTTCGTGATCGCCGGCAGCTCGCCGCCGAAGTCCTTGAACACCTTCTCGAACACCGGCACCAGGAAAGCCACCAGCGCGACCAGGACGATGAGCGAGAAGCCGCCGATCAGCGACGGGTAGATCATCGCCGCCTTGACCTGGCGCCGGAGCGCAGCGTCCTTCTCCAGCTGGTCGGCGACGCGCTGGAGCGTGGAGTCCAGGATGCCGCCGGTCTCACCCGCGGCCACCATCGCCGTGTAGAGGTCGTTGAAGATGTCGGGGTGCTTCGACAGCGCGTCCGACAGGGAGATGCCGGCCTCCACGTCCTTGCGCACCGCCGCCCAGGTCTCCTTGAGCTTGTCGTTCTCGGTCTGCTCCTCGATCACGTAGAGGGCCCGCAGCAGCGACATGCCCGACGAGACCATGGTGGCCAGCTGCCTGGTGCCTACCACCAGGTCGTCCGGCTTGACCTTCTTGAAGCGCTCGAGGATGTCCCCGGCGTTCGCGGGCTGCTGTTCCTCGATGTCGAGCACGATCAGGCCCTTGCCGCGCAGCTGCTGCGCGACGGCCTGCTTCGTGTCGGCGTCGATCTCGCCCTTGGTGGGGACGCCGGAGACGTCGAGGGCCTTGAAGGCGAAGGTGCTCATCGCCTACGCCACCCTCACGGTGCCCATCAGGCGACGCAGCTCCTCCGGCGTCCCGGAGCGAGCCTCGGCGAGCTCGCGGGAGATCACGTGGCTGCGCACGAGGTCGGCCAGGGAGGCGTCCATGGTCTGCATGCCGTGCGACCCGCCCGTCTGGAGAGCCGAGTAGATCTGATGCGTCTTGCCCTCGCGGATGAGGTTACGGACCGCCGGCGTGGGAACCAGAACCTCGGTGGCCACCGTCCGGCCGTTGCCGTCCGCGCGCGGCAGGAGCTGCTGGGTGACGATGCCCTGGAGCGAGACCGAGAGCTGCACGCGCACCTGCTGCTGCTGCTCGGGCGGGAAGACGTCCACGATTCTGTCGACGGTCTGGGCCGTGTCCTGCGTGTGCAGGGTCGCGAACACGAGGTGCCCCGTCTCCGCCGCGGTCAGGGCCGTGGCGATCGTCTCCAGGTCGCGCATCTCGCCGACGAGGATCACGTCGGGGTCCTGGCGCAGCGCGGCCTTCAGCGCCAGCGCGAAGCTCTGGGCGTCGCCGCCGAGCTCACGCTGGTTGACGATGCAGTTCTTGTGCTTGTGGAGGAACTCGATCGGGTCCTCGATGGTCATGATGTGCTCGTGCCGCTGCTCGTTGATCAGGTCGAGCATCGCGGCGAGCGTCGTGGACTTGCCTGAGCCGGTCGGGCCCGTCACGAGCACGAAGCCCCTTGGCTTCTTGGTGAACTCCTCGAGCGTCTTGGGCAGGCCCAGGCTCCCCAGCGCCGGCATCTCGTGCGGAATCAGGCGGAAGGCCGCGCCGATCGAGGCCCGCTGGAAGTAGGCGTTGACGCGGAAGCGGGCCCGGCCGGGGATCGAGTAGGCGAAGTCGATCTGCCAGTCGGTCTCGAGCCGCTGCCGCTGGTCGTTGGTGAGGATCGAGTAGATGACCTCGCGGCAGACCTGCGGCGTCAGGTTCGGGTACTCCAGCGCGTGCAGCTTCCCGTGATGGCGAATCATGGGCGGCGCACCGGAGGTGAGGTGCAGGTCCGAAGCGTCGCGCTCCATGACCTGGAGGAGGACCTCTGCGAAGTCGAAATCCATCAAAGCTCCTTGGGGGACGGAAGGTCAGCCTTGTTATCGGCAGGACGGGCGATCATGTGACCCGTGCGACCTCGCTGATGGACGTAACTCCGTTCTTGACCTTCTCGAAGCCGTCGAGGCGGAGGGGGCGCATCCCCTGCTGCACGGCGACCTTCTTGATCTCGTCGGCGGATGCCCGTTCGACGGTGAGCGAGCGAATCTCGTCGCTCAGCTCCATCACCTCGTAGATGCCGATCCGGCCCTTGTAGCCGGAGCCACCACAGCGCCCGCAGCCCTTGGGCTCGTAGGCCTCGACGTCGAAGGCCACGTGGAAGCCCGCGGTCTCGAGCGCCTGGGCAGTGAGCATCGTGCGCTGCTTGCAGTGGTTGCACAGGGTCCGCACCAGGCGCTGGGCCACGATCACGGCGATGGCAGAGGCGCTCAGGAAGGGCTCCACCCCCATCTCGGTCAGGCGGCTGATCGCCGACGGGGCGTCGTTCGTGTGGAGCGTGCTCAGGACGAGGTGGCCGGTCAGGGCAGACTCCACGGCGATCCGCGCCGTCTCCGCATCGCGGATCTCGCCGACCATGATCACGTCGGGATCGGCACGCAGCATCGAGCGCAGTCCCGAGGCGAAGGTGAGCCCGGCCTTCAGGTTCACCTGGAGCTGGTTTATCCCGGCCATCTGATACTCGACCGGGTCCTCGATCGTGATGATGTTGCGCTCGGGGATGTTGATCGCGTTGAGCGCGGCATAGAGCGTGGTTGACTTGCCCGAGCCGGTCGGCCCAGTGACCAGAACGGCTCCATAGGAGCGGCTGAAGCCACCCTCGAAGAGCTCCTGACTGTCCTGGGACATACCGAGCGCGTCCATGCTGATGAGCGCCTGCTCCTTGTCGAGGATGCGCATCACGATCCCCTCGCCGTGGACGCTCGGCATGGTCACCACGCGTACGTCGATCGAGTGCCCCTCGACCGTCAGGCCCACACGGCCGTCCTGGGGGATCCGCTTCTCGGCGATGTCGAGGTCGGCCATGATCTTCACGCGCGAGATGACACCGGCGACCATCCGCTTCGGGATCGTGGTGCTCTCGCTGAGCACCCCGTCCACGCGGAAGCGCACCCGCATCTCCTTGCCGTCCGGCTCGAAGTGGATATCCGAAGCTCCCTCGTCGACCGCCTGGGCGATGATCGAGTTGACGAGCTTTATGACCGGAGCGTCGTCCGCCGTCTCCCGGATCTCCGTTACCTCGGCGAGCTCCTCCTCGCCCTGCTCGACCGCCGCCGCCACGGCGTCGTCGAGCCTGCTCATGCGACCGATCAGGCCGGCTATGTCGTCCGGGGAGGAGACCACCGGCTGCACCTCGTGCCCGGTCATCAGCTTCAGGTCGTCGAGCGCGATCACGTTCGACGGGTCGGCCATGGCGACCAGCAGCACGCCCGCCTCGTCGAAGCCGATTGGCACGGCGTTGAAGCGCTTGGCCGCCTGCGGGTTGATCAGATTGAGCGCCCCGACGTCCGCCTTGAAGACGTTGAGGTCGGCGTGCTGGAGCCCGAACCGCTGCGCCGTGGCGCGCGCGAGCTGGTCGCTGCTGATCGCCCCGGACTCGAGCAGCACCTGCTCGGGGGTCTTGCCCGCGGCCTTCGCCTCCTCGACCGCGGCATCGACGCGCTCGCGGGGCGCGTAGTTCAACTCGACGATGACGTCCGAGATGAAGCGCGACCCCTTCCGCTTTTGCGGCGGGGTCAGGCCGGTGCCGCCGTCGAGCTGCTCTGCGGTCGCCTGGTTACCGGCGTTCGGTACGGGTCGCAGGCGTCCCGACCCGCCACCCTGCTGGCTCATCGCGCGTCAGCAACTCTCTGGGCAAGGGTGTCGGGGTCGACGTAGCCTTCGATGAGGCGACCCCGGCGACCCTTGCCGATGATCACTATCGACGGGGCGCGGGTCACACCCACGCTGGTGGCGATCTGGCCGTACTTGCCCAGATTGGCGATGCGGTCCCTGAAGACAGCAGCCTTGGTGTGACGACGCAGCGAGTTCACCGACTCGGCCACGCGGTGATCGTCGCTGCCGCCGCGCTGGTAGAGGAACAGCACGACGAGCCGGTTGTTCTTGATCGCCCGCCTGACCGCGGGGGCCATGCTTCTACGGGTCGCGCGCTTCGGAGTGGCGCGCTTCTCGGGACCCGGCGAGGCCTTGTCCGTACGCGGCTTGGCGGGAGCCGCCTTGTCGGTGTCGCGGCCGGTGGCCTGTGACTTGTCGGCGCGGGGCTTCGATCCCTCCGCCGGCTTGGGGGTCTGCTCCGGCACCGCAGCCTGCTCCTGGACGGGCGGACTCGGTTCCTCTGCGGCCTGGTCGCGGGCGTTTCGGGTCGCCATGAAGGTCACGGCCAGCAGGACCGTTCCGAGGAGGGTCAGGAGTAGAGGGCGCGGGACCGCCATTGCCTGGGATATCGGCAGTCCCTAGAAGGGCTTAAATTCGGCTGGCGCTCGCCTAGACGCCCTCGCCGCAGGCGCCGCGCCGCATGGCGTCGAGCGGCGGCTTCTTGCCGGTCCAGAGCTCGAGGCTCCGGGCGCCCTGCCGCACCAGCACCTCGGTGCCCGGGACCACGGCGAACCCGCGCCGGAGAGCCCAGGCCGACACGGCGGGCTCGCCCTCTCCGTAGACGAGGTCGACGACTTTCGGCGCTTCGACACCTTCGAGATGCAAGGCATCGACCATGTCTTGCTCGGACTCGCCGGCGAGGCCGACTGAAGTCGCGTTAACGAGGACGTCCACCGAACGCGGCCGGCTGGCGGGCTCGACACCGAAGTCGTCCGCTAGTCGTTTCGCGCGATCGGCGTTGCGGTTCCAAACGCTCACCGCCGCTCCCGCCCCGCGTAGAGCCCAGACGGCGGCTCGCGCCGCCCCGCCGGCACCGAGCACCAGGGCGCTGCGCCCCGCCGGGTCCACCCCCATCGCGTCGAGCAAGCCGCCGGCGTCGGTGTTGTCGGCTCGGATCGACCCGTCGGCGAACGTCAGCGTGTTCGCCGCGCCAATCGCTCGGGCCTCCTCCCCATGCTCGTCCGCCAGCTTCAGGGCTGCCACCTTGTGGGGGATCGTCACGTTGGCCCCGCGGTAGCCGGAGCCCGGCAGCGCGCGGGCGGTGTCCTCGAACAGCTCGGGCCTGACCGGCAGCTTCACGTAGCGCCAGTCGAGGCCGAGCGCCTCGAAGGCCGCGTTCATCATCTGCGGCGAACGGCTGTGGGCGACCGGGAAGCCGAGCACCCCGGCGAGCGGGGTCAACAGTCTGTGGGGGACCTGCCGCCGCGCTCGGCGCGCTCCTGGTCGTAGCGCGCCACGTCGCGTTGGAACTCGGCGTCGGTTGAAGAGAAGCTGTGCTCGCCGCACGTCCCCGGCTTGACGACGTAGAAGAGGTAGTCGCTCCTGGCCGGCCGCGCCGCGGCGCGGATCGAATCGATGCCCGGACTGCCGATCGGCCCCGGGGGCAGCCCGGGGTTCTGGCGCGTGTTGTAGGGCGATGGGTTGGCAAGCTCGGACTGCTTGAGCGGCTCGGTCCAGTTACCGGTCACGAACCGCACGGTCGCGTCGATGCCGAGCGGCATGCCTTCCTTCAGCCGGTTGTAGATGACCGACGCGATCAGCGGCCGCTCCTTCGCGAGCGCCGCCTCGCGCTCCACCAGCGAGGCGATGGTCAGCACGTCGTAGGGGGTGAGGTTCTTGCTGCGGGCGTAGCCCAGGTCGACCTGCTCGAACCGTTGGCGGAAGGCGTTCAGCTGCTGCTCAACGAGCGCCGACATCGGCCTTCCCTTCTTGAGCTCGTAGGTCGCTGGGAACAGGAAGCCCTCGAGGCTGCGGGCGTTCTGCGCCCTGTACTCGCGGGGATCCAGAACCGGCGAGCGCCTCGTCGCCGCCATGTAGCTGCCCTCCAGCTCCCCGTCCACGATCTCGGCCACCTCGCGCCGCGACCGGCCCTCGGGGATCGTGAGGACCACGATGTTGGGCGGCGTCCCCTTCTCCAGGGCGTCAAGGGCGGCCGCATAGCTCATGCCCTCGCGCAGCACGTAAGAGCCCGGCTTGAGGTCCTCGCTGCGGCCGGCGAGCCGGGCGCGG
>DATACN010000288.1:0-5133 GCA_036258995.1 Thermoleophilaceae bacterium
GGGTTCATGCGGTGGTCGCCGGCTTCGATGCGCCGTAAAGCCCGTTGTGCTCGATGTAGCCGATCACCTTGTCCGGGACGAGGTGCTTGATCGGCAGGCCCTGGGCCACGCGGTGGCGCACCAGCGACGAGGACACGTCGATGCGGGGCATGTCGAAGAAGCGCACGCCGGCTGCGCCCTTGACCGAGGCGATCTTCACGGCAATCGTCTCGCGGTGGAAGCCCGTCCGGGGCACGACCGCAACCGTCGCGAGCCGGAGCACCTCCTCCGGCTCGTGCCACGTGGGCAGCGAAGCCGCCTGGTCGCCGCCGAGCACCAGGAACAGCTCGCCCTCGCCGGCCAGCGTGCGCAGCGTCTCGGACGTGTACGACGGCCCCTCGCGATCCAGCTCGACTCGCGACACCTCGAACCGCTCGTCGTCCTCCACGGCCAGCTCGCACATCTCGAAGCGCGCCTCGGGCCCTGGGTCCTGCTCGATCTCCCGGTGCGGCGCGACGCCCATCGGGACGAACAGCAGCCGCTCCAGGTCGAGTGACAGGACCGCTTCCTGTGCGCACACCAGGTGACCGATGTGCGGCGGGTTGAACGCGCCGCCGAGGATCCCTAGCCGCAAGCTACTCGCGGACCTGCCCCTCGCCTTCGACCACGAACTTGTACGTCGTCAGCTCGCGCAGGCCGATGGGCCCGCGCGCGTGCAGCTTCTGGGTCGAGTTGCCGATCTCGGCGCCCATGCCGAAGACCCCGCCGTCGGTGAAGCGGGTGGAGGCATTAACGTAGACCGCCGCCGCGTCGACGCCCTCGGTGAAGGCACGGGCGGCATCGGTCGAGCCGGTGACGATCGCCTCGGAGTGGCCGGAGCCGTAGCGGTTGACGTGCCCGACGGCCTCGTCGACTGAATCGACCACCTTCACCGCCAGGATCAGCGCGTGGTACTCGGTCGCCCAGTCCTCCTCGGAGGCCTCGGCCAGAGTGTCGCCCAGCTCGCCCGACAGCGAGCGCGCGCGGCCGTCCACGCGCAGCTCGACCCCCGACTCGCGGAGCTCCTTCAGCGCCCGCGGCAGGAACTCGCCCGCCGCGTCGGCGTGCACCAGCAGCGTCTCGGCCGCGTTGCACACCGAAGGCCGCTGGACCTTGGCGTTGAGCGTGATCGCGACCGCGTCGTCGAGGTCGGCCGTGGCGTCCACGAACACGTGGCAGTTCCCCGCGGCGGCGTACATGACCGGCACCGTGGCGTGCTCCTTCAGAGCCGCCTTCAGGCCCTCTCCCCCGCGCGGGATGATCAAGTCCACCACGCCGTCCTGGGTCGCGAGCTGGCGCAGCTCGTCGCGGTCCCCGCCCGTGACGATCGAGATCGAGCCTTCGGGCAGGCCGGCCGATTCGACCGCAGAAGAGGCGACCTGCGCCAGCACGGCATTCGAATGCGCGGCGGTCGACGAACCCCGCAGCACGATCGCGTTGCCCGACTTGATGCAGAGAGCGGAGCAGTCCACGGTCACGTTGGGCCGCGCCTCGTACACGACCGCGACGACGCCGAGTGGAGTCCGCACGCGCCGCACGTCGAGACCGTTCTCCAGTCGGTGCCCTTCGATCGTCTCCCCCACCGGATCCGGCAGCGCGGCGATTGCCCGCACGTCCCGGGCGATCCCGGCCAGCCGCTCCTCGGTGAGCTTCAGCCTGTCGAGCAGGCCCGCGTGCAGGCCCGCGTCCTCGCCGGCCTCCATGTCACGCCGGTTCGCCTCGAGAATCTCGCTCATGCGCTGCTCGAGGGCGTCCGCCATCGCGTGCAAAGCGGCGTCCTTCGTGGCCGTGTCGAGCCTCGCCAGAGAGCGAGACGCCGCCTTGGCGGCGGCGCAGACTTCGGGCACGGACTGTGCGGCGATCGCCATGCGGCAAGGGTACCGAGGGGCTCAGTCCAGTACGAAATAGTCCCGATGCACCGCCTCCTCAGTGGCACGAGGCAACAGCTCGCGCACCTCGGCGGTCTTCAGGCCCTTGATCTTGCGCAGCTCGGCGGCGCTGTAGTTCACGATCCCCTTGCCGATCGGGCGGCCTGCGCCGCCACCACCGTCGCGCGGGCAGACCTCGACCGCGTCGCCCGCCTCGAACTCACCCTCCACGTCGACGACGCCCACCGGCAGCAGGCTGGTGCCGCGCTCGCGCAGCGCCCTCTCCGCCCCTTCGTCCACCGTGAGCCGCCCATGGCTCGGCTTGGCGTACTTGAGCCAGAGCTTGAAGCTCGACACCCGACCGCGCTGGGGGTGGAAGCGGGTGCCGGACTCGCTGCCGCCCAGCGCCCGCGCCACGGCGTCCCGGTTCGTGCCGTCGGTGATGATCGCCGGGATGCCGGCGGCGGTCGCCATCTCGGCGGCCACCACCTTCGACCGCATGCCGCCGGAACCCAAAGGCGACGTGGAGACGCCGATCTCGTACGCCTCGAGCGTCGAGAAATCGCTGACCTCGGGAATCCGCGAGGCGGCCGGGTCGTCCCTCGGATCGCCGGTGTGCAGGCCCTCGACGTCGGTCAGCAGCACGAGCAGCTCCGCCCCCAGCAGGATCGCCACCTGCGCCGCCAGGAAGTCGTTGTCGCCGAACGAGATCTCGTCGGTGGTCGTGGTGTCGTTCTCGTTGATCACCGGCACCACGCGCCAGTCGAGCAGCTTGCGCAGCGTGTGGCGGGCGTTCAGATAGTGCGTGCGCGCCGACATGTCGAAGAACGTGAGCAGCACCTGCGCGCTTCGGACCCCGTGCCCTCGCAGCAGCTCGTCGTAGGCGCGGTAGAGCTCGCCCTGGCCGACCGCCGACGCTGCCTGGAGCTCGTCCATGGCCGACGGACGCACCGGCAGCTCCATCATCCGCATCCCGCGCGCGATCGCGCCCGAGGTGACCAGCACGACCTCGTCGCCTTCGGCGTGGCGCCGCGCCGCCTCCCCGCAGACGCCCGAGACCACGTCGACCCGCACCTCCCCGCGGTCGTCGGCCACGATGCTCGAGCCGAGCTTTACGACGACAGTCGCCATTGGGCTAACCGCCCGGATTGCCGGTTAGGCGCCAGTCGCCGCCTTCCTTCTCGAGCCTCAGCACCTGGTCCTGCACCTGTCCCTGCATGCGCAGGACCGCCCGCACCCGGGCGGTGTCGTCCTCGACCTCCGTCTCGGTGATGCGGACCAGGTCGAACCTCAGGCTCTTGAGGCGGCTGAACTGCTCGCGGCACGACTCCTTCGCGCTGTCCCCGGTCGCCCCCGTGCTCTTCTCCAGGAACTCCTGCGTGACGAGGTCCTCGCAGAAGGCCTCGGCGTCACGCTCGTTCGTGGCGCGGACGAAGTCGCGCACCGTCTGCTCCACCTGCTCCCGATCGTCGCCCCCGCCACAGCCGGCCAGCATGGCGACCGCGCCGAACAGAGCGAGTGTGGCGCGGCCGGTCACGGGACGATGACTTCTACCGGAACGGGGCACCGGGGTCGAGCTCGAAGACCACCCCCGCGATCTCGACGTCGTCGCCGGGGGTGAAGCCCGCGCTCTCGAGGGCCTTGATCACGCCAATGGCGCGCAGCCGCTCCTCGAGGTACCGCAGGGCCTCCTCGTTGTCCGTGTCGTGGCGGGCGACGAGCCGCTCGACTCCCTCGCCCTCCACCCTGAAGGCGCCCGGGCCGCTGCGCTCCACGCGGAAGCTCTCGCCGGCGCCCGGCCGGTAAACGCGGTGCTCGCGGACCGGAGCGGGCTCGCCGGCACCGGCCGGCTGCGAAGGGACGTAGCGGAAGATCGCGTTCGCGAGCTCCGGCACGCCGGCGCCCGTAGCCGCCGAGGTGGCGGCGACCGCCAGCACGTCCTCGCCGAGCCGGGCGCGCCACTCGGCGACGGCCTCCTCGACGCTCTCCTCCGGCACCAGGTCCGCCTTCGACAGGCAGAGGATGCGCGGGAGGTCCGCCAGGCCGCCACCGTGCTCGCGGAGCTCGCGCTCCACGGTGGCGTGGTTCTCGATCGGGTCCGATCCGTCGAGCGGTGCGAGGTCGAGCACGTGCACGAGCAGGCGGCAGCGCTCCACGTGGGCGAGGAACTCGTGGCCGAGGCCCGCACCGCCGCTCGCGCCCTCGATCAGCCCCGGGATGTCGGCCAGCACCAGCTGGCGGTCGTCGGCCTCGAGCGTCCCGAGCACAGGCTCGATCGTGGTGAACGGGTACTCGGCGACCTTGGGCTGGGCTCGCGTAAGGCGCGCCAGCAGGGACGACTTGCCCGCATTCGGCAGCCCGACGAGGCCGGCGTCGGCCTTCAGCCGTAGATGGAGCTCCAGGCAACGGTCCTCGCCGGGCAGGCCCCGTTCGGCGAAGCGGGGCGTCTGACGCGTGGCGTTCGCGAAGTGCTTGTTGCCGCGCCCGCCGGCTCCGCCGCGGGCGACGACCGCCCGCTGGCCGGGCTCCACGAGCTCCCAGCGGTCGCCGGTCTCGGGGTCCTCCACCGTGGTGCCCGGCGGAACGCCGATCTCGAGCGGAGGGGGCGTGGCGCCGTGGCGGTTCGAACCCTGACCATGGCCGCCCCGCTGGGCCTTGAACCGCTGCCCGCGGCGGAAGGCCGAGAGGTCGCGCAGCGACGGGTCGCATACGACGATCACGTCTCCCCCACGCCCGCCGTCGCCCCCGTCAGGGCCGCCCTTGGGAACGTGGGCCTCGCGCCGCAGCGACACCACCCCATCGCCCCCGGCACCGCCGCGAACGAAGACCTTGGCCCGGTCGTGGAGCACCTAGACCGCGGCCGGGCCAGGGCCGACCTCGGTGCGACCAGAGAGCACCAGCCGCGACACGAGGTCGGGGTCGTCGGGCAGGAGCCCCGCCGCCGGCAGGCGGCGCACCAGCTCGCGCCATTCCTCCCCGGCGCGAAACGCCTCGGCTAGGGCATCGCGCGCCTCTGCCTCGCGCCCTGTGCCGGCGAGGGCCACGCCGTGCCAGAACGCCAGCTCCGCACTGCCGGGCTGTGCCGCCCGCGCCGCGGCGTACTCCTCGAGCGCTGCCTCCATGTCCCCTTCGGCCGCCAGCTCGTCGCCGGCCTCCGCCCTGTCGTAGGCTCGCTTGAGGTCCACCAGGCGGCGCAGCTCCCGCAGAGGCTCGTGGTGGTCTTCCACCCGAAGGTCGAAGGGCCGCT
>DATACN010000289.1:0-7817 GCA_036258995.1 Thermoleophilaceae bacterium
GAGATAGGCGCTGCCCATCTCGAGCGACAAGATCCATCAAGACTCCTTCCTCCCGTAGGACGTCTCGAGGTTCCCCCTGTACGCCTGGACGCTACCGCTTGGCCGGCGCGGGCGCGAAGGTCGAGACCGACGGGGCCGCGAGCGCCCCGAGCAGGATTCGAACCTGCGGCCTACTCCTTAGGAGGGAGTCGCTCTATCCAGCTGAGCTATCGGGGCCGCGGCCCACGATAGCCCGTCACTCCTCCTCGTACAGCGGCTCGCGGGCGAGCTCCGCCCCCTTCGCGCCGTAGAGGCGGACCTCGATGTAGTCGCCCGTGTAGTCGTCGATCGAGACGAGGGTGAACAGGTCGTCGACGAGCTCGCACTGGTCGGTGGTGGTGGGCCCGAGCTCTGCGGTGGCGACCACGCCGTTCGGCACCAGAGCGACGCCCCACACGAGCGTGACCTTGCCGCGCCGGCCCTGCGGGCCCCGGTAGTGCCCGATCTCCTCGTCGTTCAGGTCGAGCGTCCAGTCGGGGTTGTCCTCGGCCGTGTCCTCGGTCGAGTAGGCGAGCGCCCTGAAGTCGGTGGCCTGGGCGCCCTCGTGCTCGCGGCTGTAGGAGACGAAGCCGCACACCTCGCCGCCCCCGTCGAGCGGAGCGGTGGCCGGGACGTAGGTGCGGCCGCCCAGGCTCCGCTCGGGGAACCACCTGATCTCGCCGATCTCGGAGTCGGCCTCCCCGCGGGCCCGCTCCAGGAAGTGCTCGGACAGCGCGTCGGCCCAGCGGCCGTAGGGCAGGGGCTCTTGCGGCGGCTCGGCGGCGAACATGGGTATCGGGCGCGGCGAGGGCGGCACGGCGCGGCAACCTACCGGCTACGGGTTTGCCGACCGCAGCCGCTCGGCTGCCCGCTCGGGCGACAGGACGTTCAGGAACACGCCCGTGCCCAGCTCGAGCCCCGCCGGGTGGGCCAGCCGCGGCAGCAGGTCGATGCGCCAGCAGAAGCGCTCCGCGCCGCGCGGGGCTGTGCGAATCCAGAGGTTCAGCGGCGGCGCGCCGCCGAGCACGGCGACCAGCCGGCCGAGCGTCGCGTGCAGGAGCGCCGACCCCAGCGGCCCGTCCTCCTCGAAGCTCCGAGCGGGTCGCCGCGGGACGATCTGGACGTGGAACGGCACGCGGGCCGCGAATGGGCAGAGCGCCACCGCCTCCGAGTCCACCGCGACGACGCGCTCGCCGCGGCGCACCTCCTCCTGGAGCAGGTCCTCCATCAGGTTGCGGCCGTGGGTGCGGTCGGAGTAGGCCGTGAAGCGCTCGCGTTCGCGGGCCACCGCGGCAGGCACGAAGGGCAGCGCGTAGAGCTGGGCGTGGGTGTGGGGGATCGAGGCTCCCGCTTCACGACCCTCGTTGACGATCACGTGCACGTACGCCGCGGAGGAGTGCTCGCGCATCCGCTCCCGCCAGACCGACATAGCGGTCTCGACCTGCGCGGGCTCGAGGTCGTGCAGCGACGAAACGGGGTCCGGGGCGTTCACGATCAGCTCGTGGGCGCCGGCGGCCGGCCGCTCCACGAACAGCTCCGGGTCGCCGCGTCCCGCCGCCAGCGGCTCCGGCCCCTCCGCCGCGGCCCCCGCCCTCAGGGCGGGGTATAGGTTCGGCACGACCCGCACCGACCATCCCGGCGAGTCGGGCGCACCGCCGTTCGGTCGCAGCGCGTACACCTCCGGCGGGGTCTGGTGCTCATGGCCCTCGAGGAACGGATCGCTCTCGGGATCTATGGGTGGCCGCGCCCCGACGTCGAGCCAGGCGCCGGGCCGCTCGCCTCGTTCGCCGGCCACGATCACGCGGGCGCCGGAGAGCGGATCCGTGCGCAGCTCAGACAAGCGACTTGCGCATCGCCAGGTGGGGGATGCCCTCCTCGACGAACTCGCTGCCGTGGCCGGCGTAGCCCTCGCGCTCGTACAGCTCGAGCGCGTAGGTCTGGGCGTGGAGCTCGATCCGGTCTGCCTCGGCGCGCCGGGCCGCTTCGGCCGCCTCGCGCAGGATCGCGGCGCCCACCCCCTGGCGCCGCGCCGCCGGCTCGACGGCCAGCCGGCCCAGCCGCGCGGTCCGGCCGCGAAAGATCAGCCGGCAGGTGCCCACGACCTGCCCGCCCTCCAGCGCCACGACATGGGTGGCCTCGGGGTCGCGCCCGTCCTGGTCGGCCTCCGGCGAGACGCCCTGCTCGCCGCAGAAGACCTGCCGGCGCAGCTCGAGCGCGGCCCGGAGCTCATCGTCGGTACGTGCGAGCCTGACTTGCAGCAGGTCAGCGAGCGTACCGCTCGATGTCCTCGGCGAGCTGCCTCTCGGTGCTGTAGTAGCCCTGCTTGACGTATTCGAGCCGCCCCCTCCGGTCGAAGAACGCCGTTGCCGGGAAGGCCTGACCGGCCTCGATCTCGGCCGCGAT
This sequence comes from Thermoleophilaceae bacterium, assembly GCA_036258995.1. Lineage (GTDB taxonomy): Bacteria > Actinomycetota > Thermoleophilia > Solirubrobacterales > Thermoleophilaceae > DATACN01. The sequence goes on from DATACN010000289.1 coordinate 2,422, forward strand.
CTTCGAGTCGGGGTCTTTGAAGCTGCGGAACGGAACCGGGTTCTCTTGAAGGAACTCGCGCGCGTTCCCCTCGTTGTCGAAGGAGTTCACGCCCAGGAAGGCCACCTGCCCGCGCCGCTTCTTCGCCTGCCGGCGCAAATGGGGGAACTCGGCACGGCAGGGCCCGCACCAGGAGGCCCATTTGTTCACGACCACAGGGCGCCCCCTCAACTCCTTCAACTTGGCCTTGAAGGCGGGCACGCCCCCCTCGAGCAGCGGTGAGGGGCGCGGATCCGGGCTGTCCCCATCCGACGCGCCGCAGGCAGCCAGCGCCAGCGCGCAAACTGTGGCCACGGCCGCCGGACGCATGCTTCACAGAGTGGCAGAGCCTTCACCCGCTCGGGGTGGGCGGTTTCCCCGTTCGTGTGCTGTAATTAGGCCACGCCGCCGTCCCGCATCGGGCGCGGCGCCCGCCGCTCGCGGGATTGATTGAGCGGCGAGACGACGGGCGGACCTCGCTGTGACCACGCTCCCTCACCCTGGGGCGTGGGCAGCACGGGCCCGACTCTCCTAACGAAAGCCCATAGGTGGCCGCAAGCACTTCCTTGGTGGAATCCGCGCCGGTCTCCGGCGATGAGCTGAAGCGCGCCGAGCGCTTCGCTCAGGAGCCCTTCGTGCTGGAGGGTGAGGACCCGGCCGGCGCACTGGCGGAGGGCTCGGCCCGCCGTGCCGCGATCGACGACGCCCTGGCGGAGATGAAGCAGGGCCGGGAAGAGCCTTCGGTCGAATGGCGCCGCAAGTACTCGCTGATCCTGGGGCTGGAGCGCCTGCTGGCCGAGGACGAGCCGCACCTCGCCGACGGCACGGTGCTGTCCGCCCACCAGGTCGACGCCCTGTCCGGAACGCTGATCGCGCTGACGGCCGAGGTGCATGCGTCGCGCAACGGACGTTCCTCGAACGGCGCCGGCCAGCTCGAGGAGCTGCCCACCGGCGAAGTTGAAATCGAGGGCGACGAGGAGATCTCCGACGAGGACGAGCCGCTCGACTGGGATGCCGCCGAGGAGGCCGAGGAGGAGGCCGCCGCCGACGCCCAGGTCGAGGATCCCGGCGCCGCCCGGCGCTTCTGGTTCGAGCACGCCACCGGCGCCGGCAAGACTGTCGCCGCGCTCGGGTTCGTCGAGGCCTCCCGCACGGGCGGGATCCTGATCCTCACGCACCGCCGCAACCTCGTGGACCAGTTCCTCGGGGAGCTGCGCGACCGCGGCTACCGCAAGCGCATCTCGGGGCCGCTGCTGCGGCGCAACGGCGACGAGCCGCCCGCCGGCGGCCCCGTCACGGTCGAGACCTACCAGTGGTTCGTTCGCAACGCCGGCAGCGTCTCCGACGCGTACACGATCGTGATCTGCGACGAGGCCCACACGGCGCTGGGCGAGAAGACCAGCGGGGCCATCCGCCAGTGGCGCGGCCCCGTGTTCGTGGGGATGACAGCCACCGGCACGCTGATCGCGCGCCACGTGACGGACCTGTTCCCCACGCAGACGTCGCGCTTCGACCTGGCGCAGGCGGCGCGCCGTGGCGTGATCGCCCCGCTTCGCTGCGTGCGCATCCCGCCCGGCGTTGGCGTGCGGTCGATCGCGAAGGTGCCGCTGCGCCGCGGCGAGGTGGACCAGGACTTCGACCAGGAAGAGCTGGCCGCACTGCTCGACCAGGCGCCGTTCAACACGGCGGTCGCCGATCTCTACAAGACCCGCTTCAAGGACCTGCCCGGCGTGGTGTACTCGGCGGGCGTGCGCCACGCCCACAACGTGGCCGACGCCTTCGTCGCCGCCGGGATCAAGGCCAAGGCGGTCTCGGGCGAAACGCCCAAGCGCGAGCTGACTCGGATCCTCGCGAGCTACGAGCGCGGCGACATCGACGTGCTCGTGAACGCGCAGCTGCTCGCAGAGGGCTGGAACTCGCCGCGCGCGACGGTCTGCATGCATTTGGCGCCGACCGCGTCGAAGCGCGTGTACCAGCAGCGCGTCGGCCGCGTGACCCGGCGCACTCCCGGCAAGGAGGCCGGCATCGTCGTGGACTTCGTGCATCCGGCGACGCCCAACGACGACCCCGTCGTGACCCTGCACTCGCTGCTCGACCGCGACGTCTACCGCGGCGGCGCGATCGTGGTGGGACCCGTGCGGCGCGGCCGCGGACGGCGCCTGCGCGTGGAGCGCCGCGTCGTGCCGGTGACGGCCGACGAGCAGCGGCGGGCGCAGGTGTTCGAGCGCGAGCTGTGGCGTATCGCCGTCGAGCACCTCTCCTGGGGCGAGCAGCACGCGTGGGCGATGCTGGCCGGCGCGCGCGTGGCGTCGAACAACTGGCGCCGGGCCAAGGCCATGCTCCACTTCGACTCGTCCGGCGAGCTGCGGCGCCAGTTCCTGCTCACCTGCCTCAAGCGCAACCGCAACTCGCAGCTGCGGGTGCGGGCGCTCGGCGAGGTGGGCAACCTGCGCGACCCGGAGGCATTCGACGAGGCCGTCGAGATCGTGGGCGGCTGGTCGCGCGACGAGCGCCGGGAGGGTGTCAAGGTGCTGCTGCAGGCGCTGGCCGAGAAGCAGATCGGCCGCCGCGACCAGGCGAGCCGCTGGCTCTGGCACCTGGCCGAGCACAGCCGCGAGGTGCACGAGGAGTACGCCGTGCAACGCTGGCCGGAGACAAAGCGCCTGCTCGGCCTGCTCGTGAACTCGTCCGGCTCGGCGCACGCGCGCAACGCGCGCCGGCTGGTGCAGGCCGCCCGCAAGCAGGACCGCCGCCTTGCCGCCGCGCTGCTCGCGGCCGCCCTGGCGCACACACCGGAGGCCCAGCAGGTGCTCGACGGAGCCCGAATGCGGCTGGCCCGCAAGCCGTCGGCGCTGGCCCGCGAGCTGCTGCGCAACTTCCCGAAGGGCCGTCGCCGCCGGGGCGGCCGCCGGCGGCGCCGCAAAGGCGGTGGCGAGACCGACGCCGACGCTGAGACGCGTCAGCAGGAGCAACGCGGGCGGGAGGACGGCGGCAAAGGGGACGCGCCCGAGGAGTCGGGCGCGCCGGAAGAGCGCGACGCCGCCTAGTTCGGGCGCTCCAGGTGCACCTCGCCAGCTTCGAGTGTTACGAGACCGTCATCAGTTTGCACCTGTAGGGCTCCCGAGTCGTCGATGCCGGCGGCGATGCCCTCCCCGCCTGACCACCTGACCTGCCTGCCTTTCAGCGCGTCGCGCTCCCGCCAGGCGGGCAGGATCGACTCCGCCCCCTCACCCAGCCGCCGTTCCAGCGCCGCCAGCAGTCCCTGAAGGACCGTCTCCGAATCGGCCGAGGCGCCCTCCAGCCGCAGCGAGGTCGCGATGTCGCGCAGCTCCGGCGGGAACTCGTCCGTCGTCACGTTCAGCCCGATTCCCAGAACAGCCCACCCCTCCTGGGGCCGCGCCTCGGCCAGGATCCCGGCCAGCTTGCGCTCGCCGGCCCAGACGTCGTTGGGCCACTTGATCATGCAGTCGAGCGGTACCGCGTCGCACGTGGCGACCGCGGCTGCCAGCGGAAGCAGCTCGTCGAAGTCGCGCAGCACGACCGACATCAGCACCGCCGATCCCGGCGGGGCGTTCCAGGCGCGGCCCTGCCGGCCGCGGCCCGCCGTCTGCTCGCCGGCCGTGACCAGCGTGCCGTGCGGGGCTCCGGCGGAGGCCAGCTCACGGGCCCGCTCGTTGGTCGAGTCGGTGCGGCGCCAGTGCACCCTGGGAGTGCCGATCACCGCGCTCGCAGCAGCACCTCGGCGTCGGGCCGCAGGCCCAGGGTGCCGGCCGCGTCGCCCCGGTTGATCGCCACCGCCAGCATCCGGTACGCGTCCTCGTAGACCAGGAGCTCGCCGGGCCGCACGTCGGCGAAGGTGCGGGCATAGGTGGCCAGGAAGCGCTCGCCGGCCACCTCGAGCTCGACGTCCCCACCCAGCACGAGCCCGCTGTCCGCCAGGTCCTCGTGGCCGACGTTGAGGCCGCCGTTGCCGAAGCGATCGACCACGAGCGTGTGCGCAACGAGGGTGTCGCCTTCGCGCCGCGGCTCCGGCAGCTCCACGCCGAGCAGCTCCTCCGGCTCGAGCGGGTCGCCTGCGTCGGCGAGCTCGGCGCCGGCCGCCAGGTGCGCGGCAACCGGGGCGAACAGGTCGCGGCCGTGGAAGGTGGCCGAGACCGGCTCGAGCCGGTGCGGCGATCGCGTGACGTCCACGGCCAGCTCCACGCCGCCGCAGCGCTCCCAGGCCAGGCTGAGCAGCCCGTTGTCGGGTCCCACGAGCGTGCGCCCGTCGCCCGTGCGGAGGCCCACCGCGCGCCTCTCGGTCCCCACCTGCGGATCCACCACCGCCATGTGCACGCCCACGGGCATGTACTGAAGGGTGTTGCCCAGCACGATCGCCCCCTGGCGCACCGCGTAGCGCTCGATGCCGTGTGTGATGTCCACGATCTGGGCCTCGGGGTGGATCGAGCGGATGACCCCGTGGCAGACGCCGACGAAATCGTCGTCGCGGCCGTAGTCGGTCAGCAGGGTGACGATCACCGCGCCACGTCCCGGACGAGCGCCTCGACCAGGCCCTCGATGTCGTGCCGCTCGGCCTCGACGTGCACGTCCAGTCCCCGTTCGCGCGCGGTGGCGCTCGTGACAGGCCCGATCCACGCGATCCGCGCCGTTTCAGGAACGCGCCCGCCGGCCTCGAGGAAGAAGCGGACGGTCGAACTGGACGTGAAGGTCACGTAGCTCGCGCGCTCCAATCGCGCGCGTGCCTGCTCGTCGAGCGGCTCGGCCACCGTGTCGTAAAGCGCCACGACGTCGACCTCGGCCCCGCGCTCGCGCAGCGCGTCGGGCAGCACGTCGCGCGCCTCGGCCGCGCGGGCAACCAGGGCGCGCCGTCCTTCGACGTCAATGCCGTGGAGGTCCTCCACGAGCGCCTCGGCCACCGAGCGCTCGGGCACGACGTCGGCACTGATCCCTCTTCGTTCGAGCTCGGCCGCCGTGCCGGGGCCGATGGAAGCCACCGTGGCTCCCGCGAGCGCCCGCGCGTCGCGGCCGTCTCGGGCGAGCGCGTCGAAGAGCAGGCGCACGCCGTTGGGGCTCGTGAAGCAGACGAGCTCGTAGTCCTCGATGCCGTCGAGCGAGACCTCGCGCGGCTCGATCCGGATCGCCGGCGCCTCGATCGCCTCCGCGCCCAGCGATCGCAGCCTGGCTGCCAGCTCGCTGGCCTGGGCGCGAGCCCGGGTCACCGCCACGACCTGGCCGTGGAGGGGCCGGGCCTCCAGCCAGGCCAGTGCCTGGCCCAATCCCGCCACCGCGCCCACGACCGTCACGGCCGGGGGCTCGACCCCGGCCTGGCCGGCCAGATCGGCGATCTCGCCGAGCGTGCCGAGCACCGCCTGCTGGCC
>DATACN010000290.1:0-3311 GCA_036258995.1 Thermoleophilaceae bacterium
AGCGTCGTGAGCACGTGTGAGAACTGCACCGGCGCGGCGGTCTGGTTGGGCGGGATGGTGCCGCCGTCCTCCAGCTCCGGCGCGGTCGGCGTGCCGGGCTCCAGGTCCACGAAGTAGTTGCCCTCCAGGAACAGGCGCGAGCGGATCGACAGCTCGGCGTCGCGCTTGATCGGCAGGCCCTTGTCGCGGATCTGCATCTTCACCTTCACGAGGCCCGAGCCGTCCTCCAGCGGGCGGACGTCCACGACCTTGCCCACGTCGACGCCGGCGATCCGCACCGGCGAGCGCTTGGCGAGCCGGTTGGTGTTCTCGAACACCGCGTTCAGCTCGTAGGGGTCCGAGAACGGATTGGCCTTCGTGAACCCGAAGTACGCGAACAGCGCGATGAGCACCGCGAACACGAGACCCGCTCTGAACGGGGTCATGCCCGCCTTCTCCCTGCCGCCCTTGGGGATGTCCGAGTAGCGCATGGCTAGGGCACGTCCCTCAGGTTGTCGATGCCGAGCTCGATGCCCTTGTAGGTCGGGCCGGAGAGGAACTCGGGCAGGTTCACGACCACGTGACTGCCGCCGCCCTTCGTCTCGTCGTTGGAGGGCGGATAGCGGCCGTCGGGGATGTTCGGCCCGACGGCGTAGCCGCGCTGGCCGACCTCACAGTCGGCGTTGCCCTGGGCGTCGATCGCGGAGCTGTAGGCGCCGCCGTGCAGGGCCTGCTTGGGGCCGTCGGGATAGCGCGCCGTACGCGGGTGCTCGTGGGCGGGCACATCCGCCGGCCGGTCGCCGTCGGTGGTGTTGACGCGGTTGTCCTGCGTGTTGTTGCCGGACTTCGAGAGGCTGCGCTGGCCCGTGCCGCCCGGCACGGTCTCCGAGACGTGCTCGCCCAGGCCGGTCGCCCAGTACACGAAGTAGTTGCAGACGGTCTGGTAGGGCGAGACGTACTCGACCAGCGGGGTGGCCACCTCGACCGTGCGCCGCAGGCTGGACAGGGCGAGCAGCGTGCTGGGGTTCTCGGCCAGCTCGTCCAGGGAGTTGAAGACCCGCTCGGTGTTCTCGTACAGGGTCGGGACCTTGGCCTGGACCGGCGCGCCGACCTCGAGCGCGCTCGCGATCCTCGGCATCGACCGCTCGATCTCGGCCGCCACCGGCCGCAGCTCCTCGGCCAGGTCGGCCGAGTCCCGCAGGAACGGCCGCTGGACGCGGAAGCTCTCGATCCCCTCGTCGAGCGTTGGCCGGGCCCGCTCGATCGTGCCGCGCAGCTGGTCCGGATGGCGGGAGAGGGCCTCGAAGGTGGTGCCCATGTTCACGAACAGCGAGGCGTAGGTGCGCGCCACCGGCGCGACCTGCCCGGAGGTGCGCCCGGCCTGGACGAAGAAGTTCATGAGCTCGGTATCGCGGTCGGACAGGTTGCGCATCACCGGCTCGAGCTTGGCCATGAACGGACGGAAGTCGCGGATCAGCTCGTTGATGTCCGTGCCGCGGCCGGCCAGGGCCGTGCCGTAGCCCTCGAAGACGGTCCGCTGGTTCTTTCGGAACTCGTCGTTCTGGATGCCGAAGAAGTCGTCGAGCTCGATCGGCTTCATCGACTGCGCGAGCGGGATGGTGGCCCCTGGCGGGAACGTCTTGTCCCTGCGCCCGGGCTCCAGCGAGATGTACTTCAGGCCCAGAGCCGAGCGCGGCCTGATCTGCACCCGCGTGTCCACCGGCAGCTGCTCAACGGTCTTGTCGAGCTTCAGGTCCACCACTGCGATGGCCCGCTGCGGATTGTCGGCCTTGAGCGCCTGCTCGCCGGGCTCGGCCACACCGGGCCGGATCCGCTCCACCACGCCGACCCTGAAGCCGCCGAGCCGCACCTCGTTCCCGGCCACCAGGTTCGAGCCACCGGGGATCTCGGCCTTGAGATCGTAGGTCGGCACGAACGGAAGGCCGCGATTTGCGTTGTACGCCAGGAAGACCGAGATGATCGTGATCAGCACGGTCACCGCCCCCACGAGGACGGGGCTGGCCACGAGTGATTGTGCGCCGCGGCCTCTCATGGACCAAGCAGGTAGTCGAGGAGGCCTACGTCCGAGCTTCCGCCGCCACCGGGGACGCCCGGCACGCTCGGCAGGTCCGGCACGCGCGGCCCACGCTGAGGTGAGCCGCCACGGCGCAGGTCGTCGAGCATCCGCTCGACCTCGGGGGGAAGGACGATCTGCGGCTGGGAGAGATCCCGCTGGCCGGGGAGCGGCGGCGCCTCCGGCTCACCGGCGCTGCGCTGCCGCCGAATCTGCTCGGGGGTGGCGCTCCGGCGCTCGGCCGCCTGCTGGGCGGCGATAGTCGAGGGCTCGGGGTCGGGGGTCGTGATGCCCGGCTGGTTGGGCCCGGTCCAGGAGTGGCAGTCCCTGATCTCCTGCGGCGTGGGGTTGACGTTGTAGGGCGCGCAGGGACCGCCCGCGATCAGGACGATGCGCAGCACGTGTCCGATCTCGTCGTAGGGGTTGATGGCGAGCGTCTGGTAGTAGACGTAGTTCAGGAGCGCCTCCATGCCGGTGAACCCCTGGCCCTCCTTGTAGGCGGTCTTGTCGGGGGCCGGGGGCGCGACCCGACCGGCTGCCGGGTCCTTGTCGGTCGAGCGCCGGCGGTCGTCGAGCGTCTGAAGGAACTGGCGCAGCCGCTTGCCAAGCCGCGGGGCGTAGCTCGCCAGGCGGTTCAGCTGGCGGATCTCCTGGCTCGACTCGCCGATCGCCTCGCGGCCGGCGGTCGTCATCTCGCTGAGCGGGTCGAGCGCTCTGCGCGTGTTGCGCGCGAAGGGCTCGGTTGCCCGCAGGAAGCGCTCCAGGTCGGGCGCGGCGCGCTCGAGCCGGCGCAGGGTGGGGATTTGCGCGGTGGCGGTCCGCTCGAGCTCTGCCATCGTCGGCTCCAGCTCGCCGAGGAAATCGGGCAGGCGGCTCCAGTAGCGGGCCAGCTGCTCGTAGCGGGAGGATTGGATCTCCGCGGTGTCCGCGGACTCCCTGGCCCACCGCGCGACGTCCTCCTTGAAGGGCTCGACCGCGGCGCTCACCGTATCTGCGTCGCGGAAGAAGTCGCGCATCTCCTTGTTCTGCGCCCGCAGGATCGCGATCGTCTCGGTGAGCTCGCGGAGCGCGGGATGGGCGCGCCGGATCACGTCGTTCAGCTCCTCGGGGCGCCCCGCCAGCCCAGTGCCCAGCTCGGACAGGATCAGTCGGAAGCGCTCGCGGTAGGGCCGGCGCATCACGTTGTTGATGAGGTCCGGCGGGATCGTCGACGAGGTCTGCTCGACCGGGATGCGCCCGCCGTCCGGCAGCACGTCCT
>DATACN010000291.1:0-5433 GCA_036258995.1 Thermoleophilaceae bacterium
CGTAGCATCGCGGCGGTGGCGGGCGAGGGCCTAGGGCGGGCGCTCAGTCGTCGTCGCGATCGTGGTGGCGATCGTCGTCGTCGTGGTCGTGGCCGTGGCCATGGTGACGGCCGCAGTCGATCCGCACCTTGCCCTTGCTGACGTCGCCGCCGGCGGCGTAGCCGTTCGACAGCTCGAGCCGGAAGCCGCCGTCACGTCCCTCCTCGAGCTCCAGCTCGAAGGTGACGCTCTGGCCGTTGAGCACGCCGCGGCCGCGGATAACGGCCTTCTGGCGCCCGCGCGGGCCCGTCACGATGACGCTCGTGATGCTGGTCGAGCGGAACTTGAGCCGGGCCTTCTCGTCCTTCACATAGACCTTGCTCTTGTGCCGCCGCCCGGCGGAGCGGACCTTGACGTGGAACTTCACCCACGGCTTGGCCGAGACCTTCCCGTGCCCCTTGACGTAGCAGCAGGGCGTGTTGCCGGGACTGTCGTCGCAGGCATCGCCCACGCCGTCGCCGTCCGAGTCGGCCTGGTCCGGGTTCGGGACGCTCGGGCAGTTGTCCGAGCCGTCGCCGACGCCGTCGTTGTCGTCGTCGGAGTCGCAGGCGTCGCCCTGTCCGTCACCGTCACGGTCGGACTGATCGGGATTGGGCACGGTCGGGCAGTTGTCAGACCCGTCCTGCGCGCCGTCGCCGTCGTCGTCCGAGTCGCAGGCGTCGCCCTGCCCGTCGTTGTCGGAGTCCTCCTGGCCGGGGTTCGGGGTTGTCTGGCAGTTGTCCGAGCCGTCGCCGACGCCGTCGTTGTCGTCGTCTGAGTCACACGCGTCGCCCTGGCCGTCTGAGTCCGTGTCCTCCTGGCCGGGGTTCGGCGTCGTCGGGCAGTTGTCGCTGCCGTCGTTCGCCCCGTCGCCGTCATCGTCGGAGTCACAGGCGTCCCCCTGGCCGTCGCCGTCGGTGTCTTCCTGGCCAGGGTTCGGGGTGGTGGAGCAGTTGTCCGAACCGTCCCCGACGCCGTCGCCGTCGTCATCCGTATCGCAGGCGTCGCCCTGCCCGTCGCCGTCATTGTCCTGCTGGCCCGGGTTCGGGACTGTCGGACAGTTGTCGCTGCTGTTCGGAACGCCGTCGCCGTCACTGTCGGGATTCGGCGGCGGGGCCGTGGAGAGGAAGCTCTCCGAGAACGAGCCGATGGTCGAGGTGTCGAACATGCTCATGCTCGGGCTCCTGCCGGAGTCCGTGACCGTCGAGCCGTCCGGCAGCGTGATCGTCGCCGTATAGGCCAGGTTGCTCGCGCTGATGGTGGCGTGCTCCTCGCCGAATCCGACGCAGCGGGCGGTACCCCCGCTGGTGCCGGCCACGAAGGTCTTGGTGCCCTCGACCTTGGTGAAGCTGGTGACGCCGGGACCGGGGGTGATGGTGAAGCTCGCGGTCAGCGACTGAATCGGGCCGCTTTCACCGGCCCCGGGCATGTAGCGCGCCGTGCCCGACTCGGTGAACGTCCCCGGGTATGGGCCGGTCGCCCGCCCCGACACCGAGAACTGGATGTCGAACGGACCGCCGAAGCCCCGGTCGATGCAGGTTGCATTGACGTCGTTGGGGCTGAGATTGCTGAACTGCTCCCCGCTCAGGGAGCTCTGGGCCATGGCAGGCTGGGCGAATGCCAGGCATGCCACGGTGGTACAGAAGAGAAGAAGCAGCCGGGTCTTCATGGGGTTCCCCCTTGTCGTGTGTTGGCTGGCCGTCATCGCCGGCAAGCCTCCGCGAGCCCCCGGGGCCGAGCATCGAGGAACCCCCTAGTCCGGAACCCCAATCTTTATCTTCGGCCACCCCTACGCCTTGAGAATGACCCCGCGCATACATCTCGTGGATGAGGCGGATCTCGCCGAGCTGCTGCCGCTGATGCGCGCCTACTGCGACTTCTACGAGGTGGATCCCTCTGACGAGGCGCTGCTGGCGATGTCGCGGGCGCTGATCGCCGACCCCGAGCTCGAGGGAGTCCAGTTGATGGCCCGCAACGCCGACGGCGCCGCGGTGGGCTTCGCCACCGTCTTCTGGAGCTGGTCGACGCTGGGCGCCGCGCGGATCGGGGTCATGAACGACCTGTTCGTCGCCGAGGCGGCTCGGGGCCAGGGGGTGGCGGAAGCGCTGATCGAAGAGTGCCGCGAGCGTGCCCGCCACCGAGGGGCGGGGTCACTCGGCTGGCAGACGGCGAAGGACAACCTCCGCGCCCAGGCGCTGTACGATCGCATCGGCGCGAAGCGGTCCGAGTGGGTTGATTACTCGCTCGAGGCCGGCGACGGGTCGCCCGGCGCCACCACGCCGGACTCGTAGGCCAGCACCACCGCCTGCACGCGATCGCGTAGGTCGAGCTTCATCAGGATCCGGGCGACGTGGGTCTTGACCGTCGTCTCGGAGACGATCAGCTCGGCGGCGATCTCGGCGTTCGACAGGCCACGCGCGATCAGCTTGAAGACCTCCAGCTCGCGCGGGGTCAGCTCTTCCAGCGACGGCGGCAGCTCGCGCTGGGCCGGCGGGGTGCGCGAGAACTCCTGGATCAAGCGCTTCGTGACCGAAGGCGCCAGCAGCGCCTCGCCCTCCGCGACCACCCGGATGCCCTCGACCAGCTGCTCGGCCGGGACGTCCTTGAGCAAGAAGCCGCTGGCGCCCGCCCGGAGCGCGTCGTAGACGTACTCGTCGAGGTCGAAGGTGGTCAGCATCAGCACGCGCACGGGCTTCTCGCCGCCCTCGCGCACGATGCGGGCCGTGGCCTCGATGCCGTCCATCTCCGGCATGCGGATGTCCATCAGCACGACGTCGGGCTTCAGGCGCCTGACGCTGTCGATGGCCTGCGTGCCATCGGCGCACTCGCCGACGACCTCGATGTCCTCCTCGGCGTCGAGGATCATCCGGAAGCCGGCGCGGATCAGCGCCTGGTCGTCGACGAGCAGGACCTTGACGCTCACGCCGGCACCCCCGTCCTCGCGGTCCGCTCGATGGTGGGCAGCCGCGCTCGGACCGCGAAGCCGCCCCCGCGGCGGGGGCCCGCCTGGAAGGAGCCGCCGTACAGGGTCACGCGCTCACGCATCCCGACCAGGCCGTGGCCGCCGCCCGCGTCCTCCAGGGCCCCGTTGGCCCTGGCCCCCACGCCGTCGTCCTCGACCTCCACGACCACCTCCCAGGGCTCGTAGCTCACGAGCACGCGCACCCGCCCGGCGCCCGCGTGCTTGATCACGTTGGTCAAGGCCTCCTGCACGACCCGGTAGGCCGTCAGGTCGACCCCGGCGGGCAGGTCGACCTCGCGGCCCTCGAGGCGTGCCTCGACCTCGAGACCGGCGTCGCGGGCCCGAGCGACCAGCCGGTCCACGCGCTTGAGGCTGGGCGGTCCGGCGAGCGACTCCCCCTCCCCTCTCCTGACCGGCCCGAACAGGTGGCGAAGCTCGGCCAGGGCGTCGCGCCCGGTGCCGCGGATCAGCTCCGCCGCCTGGGCGGCGCCGTCGGCGTCGCGCTCGGCTATCCGGCGCGCCGCTCCTGCCTGAACCACCATCACGCTCAGGTTGTGAGCGAGCACGTCGTGCAGCTCGCGGGCTATCCGGCTTCGCTCCTCGGCGATCGAGCGCCGCTCCTCCTCCTCCCGCGCGTGCTCGGCCCGGTCGGCCTTCTCGGCCAGCTCGCGGGCAAGCCGCGTCTGATTCTGGAGGGTGCGGCCGGCAAGCCAGGGGACGATGCAGAAGAACGTGACCGGCCAGAAGATGTCGCCCGTGTCGTGCATCGCGGCGAGGACGAACACGGAGATGACGCCCAGGCCCAGGCCTACCAGGGCCTCGCGCCGCTCCGAGTGCGCCCCCACCGCGTAGATCGCGGAGACGAGCATCAGGATCGCGGTGACGACGTTGGGCGGGCCGGTCATGAAGCTCTCGCCGACGATCGCCCCCGCCAGGGTCACGACCAGGGTTACGAGGGGGCGGTCTCGGCGCCATAGGAACGACCCTGCCATGACCGCCCCGAGCAGGAGATGTGCCCAAGCCGGTCCTGCGATCCGGTCCGAGAGGATCGACTCGAGCGAGTACCCGACGAACAGCGCGAGCGCCAATAGGCGGTCGAGCACGCGCCAGTTACGCTCGCTCGGCAGGCGCCAACTACGTGCGCGCGGCCTCATGCGGGGCTCGCCGCTCCAGCCGCTGCCGCAGCCGCGATAGGCAGCATCGCCTCGAGCCTGTGCCCCCCGCCCCCGCGGCCGGCGCGCACGTGCCCGCCGTAGAGGCCGACCCGGTCGCGCAGCGCGGCGAGCTCGGGTGCGGGGGCGCGTTCGGAACGATCGTCCTCGACCACGAGCGCGAGATTGCGCTCGCCGAAACGCAGCGTGACCGAAGCGGTGGTGGCGCCGGCCGCCAGTGCGTCGTCGAGGCCCTGCTGCAGAACCCGGTAGGCGGTCAGGTCCACGCCTGTCGGCAGGTCGCGGGGCTCGCCGTCGCGCTCCACCGTGAGCTCCAGCCCGGCCTCGCGGACCCTGCTCGAGAGCGCGTCGAGCATTCCCAGCCCCGGCTGCGGGGCCAGCGCCGGCCGCTCCCCTTCGCGCCGGAGCACGCCGAGCAGGCGGCGCATCTCGATCAGCGCGTCGCGGCCGGTCTCCTCGATCACCTCGAAGGCCTGGCGCGCGCGGGCGGGCTCGCCCGCCTCGAGCAGACGCGGTACCGCCTCGGCTTGCACCACCATCGCGCTGACGCCGTTGGCCACCAGCGCCTGGAGCTCGCCGGCGATCCGTCGCCGCTCCTCCTCGACTGCCTCCGCAGCCCTGAGCTCGCGCTCGGCCTCGCTGCGCTCGGCCTTCTCGCGCAGCTCCACCTGGAGCAGCGACCGGCTGCGGAGGGCGCGGCCGATCAGCATCGGCGGCGTGAACAGGAAGACCGTCCAGATCAGGTCGCCGCCCTCGAGGTCGCCGGGCTCGAGCAGGAAGACGCCCCACATCCCGGGTATCACGGCGGCCGCGCCGACCCAGAAGCGGCGGCCCGCCTCGTGCCGCCCGAGCGAGTAGCACAGCAACAGGGCGGCGATGAAAGGCGTGGTGCCGGTGACGAGCAGGAAGGTCCCCACCGGCGCCGCCACGAGGAGCACCCCGACGAACACCAGGATCCCGACCATCGTGTCGCGCCGCCGCAGGGCGACCGCGGGCACGATCGCCGCGACCCCGAAGGCGGCCGTGGTGGCGCGGCTGAAGCCCTCGCTTGGGATCAGCAGGCACTCGACCACGGTGGCGACGCCGAAGATCCCGGCAAGGCCCAGGTCGGCCCGCCACGGATCCAAGTCGCGCGCCCGCGCGAGCAGCTTGCGGGGGAACTGCATGCGCCCAAGTTATCCGGGGGACGGGCGTCTGTCGTCCTCCGCGGCGACGACCCGCGAATCCTCCTCGAGGATGAGGGCAAATCGGCGGCGAGGCCGACGACAGGACCGCACGGCT
>DATACN010000292.1:0-21176 GCA_036258995.1 Thermoleophilaceae bacterium
GCCTCGGCCCGCGAGGTGCACGCCTTCTCGCGGTACACGCGGCCGTCGCGCAGGCGGAACACGAGCCAGATCTCGTGCTCGATCGTCGCCCCGCTGGCGCGGCCGACGCCGCAGGACATGACGTGGGCGATCACGGCGTCGTCGCCGACCGTCTCGTAGCCCAGCTCGTCGAGATCGCCCTCGCGGAAGATCTCGCCGCGCTCGGCGTAGTAACGGCGAAAGCCGTCGTAGCCGCGGTAGGTGCCTCCCTCCAGGCCGCCCACGATGGCCGGAGTCCACTCGAGCTCCGGATCGAACAGCTCCTCCATCACGTCCAGGAGCTTCTCCGGGTGCTCGTTGTGGAGCTCGATCACGCGCCGGGCGACCTGCTCGTTTCGGGTGGCGACCTCGCTCAAGCGGCCACCAGCCGGTCCATGAAACGGTCGAACAGGTGCAGCGAGTCGTGCGGGCCGGGTCCGGCCTCCGGGTGGTACTGCACCGTGGAGGCGGGGACGTCGCGCAGCACGAGGCCCTCGACAGTGCGGTCGTAGAGGTTCAGCTGCGACAGCTCCGCGGCACCGAAGTCGGTCTCCCAGCGCACAGGCTCGTCGGTGTCGATCGTGCGCTGCCCACCGGGGCCGAGGACCGCGAAGCCGTGGTTCTGCGAGGTGATGTCGATCCGGCCCGTCTCGAGGTCCTTGACCGGGTGGTTGGCGCCGCGGTGGCCGAAGGGCAGCTTGAAGGTCTCGAGGCCCACGGCCCGGCAGAGGAGCTGGTGGCCCAGGCAGATGCCCCACACCGGCACCTTTCCGACCACGCCGCGAACGGTCTCGACCACGTGCTCCAGGGCCGCCGGGTCACCGGGGCCGTTCGCCAGGAAGACCGCATCGGGCTCGCGCGCAAGCAGGTCCTCGGGACCGCTCGTGCAGGGATGGAGCTCCAGGCGCACCCCGCGCTCGAGCAGGTTGCGCACGATCGATCCCTTGATCCCGGTGTCGATGCCCACCACCAGGGGGCCGTCGCCCTCGAAGACCACCGGCTCCGGCGGGGTGACCTCGCGAGCGAGGTCCTGCCCTTCCATGACCGGCTCGGCCATGATCCGTTCCCGCGCCTCGTTCTCCCGCAGCTCCGCGGGGAAGACGCCGCCGCGCATCGCCCCCTTGTCGCGGATGTGGCGCACCAGCGCGCGCGTGTCGACACCTGTGAGGGCCGGCACGCCCTGCTCGGCAAGCCAGGTGAGCCAGCCGCCCGCGGCGCTCGGGGAGTCGTCGCGGTCGACGCCCTCGCGCATGATCACCGCGCGGGCGTGCACGGAGTCCGACTCCATGTGTGCGGCCGCGACCCCGTAGTTGCCGATCAGCGGGTAGGTGAAGGTGATGATCTGCCCGCGGTAGCTCGGGTCGGTGACCGCCTCCTGGTAGCCCGACATCGAGGTGTTGAAGACGACCTCGCCGGTCGCCTCGGTCGCGGCGCCGGCGCTGTCGCCGTCGAAGCGGGTGCCGTCTTCCAGCAGCAGGTAGGCCGGGCCGCCGGCGCTCAAACCGCCCCCAGCGCGAAGCTGCGCTCGCGGTAGGCAACCGATCCGGCAGCGATCGTCATCCGTACCCGGCCCGTCAGTCGGCGTCCGTGGAAGGCGCAGTTGGCCGACCGGCTCTCGTAGCCGGGCTCGCCCACCTCCCACTCGGCGTCGAGGTCGACCAGGCACAGGTCGGCCGGCGAGCCGGTGGCCAGCGAGGGTACCCGCAGCCCGAACGGCTCGCCGCCGGCGGTCATCCGCTCCACGAGCAGCCCCAGCCCGATCGTGCCGGGAACCACCAGGCCGGTGTGCAGGGCTGCGAACGCGGTCTCGAGGCCGGTGACCCCCATCGGCGCAGCCTCGAACGGCTGCTCCTTCTCCTCGCGCGCGTGGGGCGCGTGGTCGGTCGCCACGCAATCGATCGCTCCGGAGCGAAGCCCCTCGATCAGCGCCTGGCGATCGGCCTCGGCCCTCAGCGGCGGGTTCATCTTGAAGTTCGTGTCGAGCGAGCGCACCACCTCGTCGGTCAGCAGCAGGTGGTGCGGGGTGGCCTCGGCGGTCACCTCGACGCCCCCGGCCTTGGCCCGCTCGATCGCCTCCAGCGTCTGGCGCGCGGAGACGTGCTGCACGTGGATCCGCCCGTCCTCGTAGCCGGCGAGCGCGCAGTCGCGGGCCGCCATCGTCGACTCCGAAACCGGGGGGATGCCGGCCAGCCCGAGCTGCGCGGAGACCTCGCCCTCGTGCATGACTCCCGGGCCGGAGAGCGAGGGGTCCTCCTCGTGCAGCGCGAGCGGCCTGCCGGCCAGGCGTTGATATTGGAGGGCCTGGCGCATCACTCCCGCCGACCGCACGGGCAGCCCGTCGTCGGTGAACGCCACCGCCCCGGCGCCGGCCAGCTCGGCCATCTCGGTGAGCTGCTCGCCCCGCTGGCCGACGGTGATGGCAGCGAGGAAGCCGGTGGGCACGCGGGCCTGCGTCCTGGCTCGCTCGCGGAGCGAGCTCAGGACCGGCGCGCTGTCGACCACCGGCTCGGTGTTGGGCATGGCGAGGATCGCGCAGAAGCCTCCGGCGGCGGCCGCGCGGGTCCCGGAGTCGATGTCCTCCTCGTCCTCGCGGCCGGGCGTCCGCAGGTGCACGTGGGGGTCGACGAACCCGGGGAAGGCATGCAGCCCGGCGCCGTCGACCACCTCGGCCCCTTCGGGCGCCTCGAGCGTGTCGCCGAGCTGGGCGATGCGGCCGTCGCGGACCAGCAGGTCGGCCGTCTGGTCGATGCGCGCGCGCGGGTCGAGCAGGCGCGCGCCCCGGATCAGCAGCGTCGCCGCGGGACCACCCGCGAAGTCGAGGGCCGCTGCCGGCGTGCCGGCGTGGCCGTTGTCGCTGGCCCCGATCACGCGGGCTGCGGCTCCGTCTGCTCCGGCGCTCCGATTCTCGCCCCGGGCGCGGGGCCCGGCGCTGCGCCGGTCAGCAGCTCGTACAGCACGGCCATCCGCACCACCACGCCCGACTCGACCTGCTCGGTGATGAGTGCCTGCGGCGAGTCGATCACCTCCGCCGCCAGCTCCACCCCGCGGTTGACCGGCCCCGGGTGCATGAGCAGCTGGCCGGGCCCGAGACGGCGTGCGTCGATCTGATAGCGGGCGGCGTACTCGCGCAGCGAAGGCACGTAGGTGCCGTCCATTCGCTCGTTCTGCATCCGCAGCGCGTAGACCACGTCGGCCTCGCCCAGCTCGTCGAGCGTGTGGCGCACCCGGCAGCCGAGCGCCTCGATCTCGCGTGGGATCAGGGTGGGCGGCCCGCAGACGGTTACCTCGCAGCCCATTCGCGAGAAGGCCAGGATCCCCGAACGCGCCACGCGGCTGTGCAGCACGTCTCCCACGATCCACACCTTCAGCCCCTCGAGCGCGCCGGCCCGCCGGCGCAGCGCGTAGAGGTCGAGCAGCGCCTGGGTGGGATGCTCGTGCTTGCCGTCGCCGGCGTTGATCACCGATGCCTGGGTCCATCGCGCCACGAGCGCCGCCGCCCCGACCTGCGGCGAGCGGATCACCACCGCGGCCGGGTCGTAGGCCGACAGCGTCTGCACGGTGTCCTTGAGCGACTCGCCCTTGTCGACCGCCGAGCCCTGGGCCTTGATGCTCACCAGGTCGGCCGACAGCCGCTTGGCCGCCAGCTCGAACGACGAGCTCGTGCGGGTCGAGGACTCGTAGAAGAGGTTGATCACCGTGCGGCCGCGCAGGGTCGGCACCTTCTTGATCTCGCGGCCCGACACCTCGGCGAAGCTCTCGGCCCGGCCGAGGATCCGCTCGATGTCCTCACGCGTGAGATCGTCAATCGAGAGCAGGTGCCGTCTCATGCCACCTCCAATGTCGTCTCGCCGATGGCCACCTCGTCCACCCCGTCGATCTCCTCCACCCTCACGTTCACCCGCTCGGCCGGAGCGGTCGGCAGGTTCTTGCCGACGTAGTCCGGGCGGATCGGAAGCTCGCGGTGGCCGCGGTCGGCCAGCACCGCGAGCTGCACCTTGCGCGGCCGTCCGTAGTCGAACAGGGCGTCGATGGCCGCGCGAACCGTGCGGCCCGTGTACAGCACGTCGTCCACGAGCACCACGGTCATCCCGTCGACCTGGAAGTCGATGTGCGAGGCGTGGACCACGGGATGCGCCTGGCGCATGGAGAGGTCGTCGCGGTAGAAGGAGATGTCGATGTCGCCGAGCGGAACCTCTTCGCCGGTGAGCTCGGCCACCAGGTCACGCACCCGCGCGGCCAGCACGGCGCCGCGGCGGTGAATCCCGACGACCGCGAGCCCCTCGCCCCCCGTGCTCTCGACGATCTCGTGTGCGATGCGCTGTAGCGTGCGCCGCACGTCCTCGCGGTCGAGGACCGTCTTCTCTTGCATCTCCGTCCTTCCTGGCCTCTCAGGACCCGGTTAAAGGAACCTGGCGCGAGACTAGCAGCCGCCCTCGACGGTCAGCGTGCTATCCGGAAGCGCGCCGTCCTCGTCCTGGAGCGCTTCCCGCGGGAGTCGATCGCCACGCCGACGAGCCTGTAGATGCCGGCGGGGAGCGCCCGTTTCCCGACCCGGCCCGTGAAGCGGAATCGATTTCTACCGGCCTGCCCTGCGTGGGCAAAGCTTCCCCGCACCCGCCGCTGGGGCCGTAGACGGTGGACCGTGAACTTCACGGTGGCGGGGTCGGACAGCCGGTAGGTCACTCGGGTGCCCCGCTTGCGAGCGATGCCGGCCACGGACGGCAGCGGAGCGATGGGAACGATGCTGCCCCCCGACGGCAATGGATAGAAGGTCGGATTCGAGAGGTCGAGCGGGCCCATCCAGGGTGCCCTCGGAGGCGGCTCTCCCGCGACGAAGGTCGTCGCGATCACCTCGTTGTTCTCGCTGTTGGGGTCGAAGTACTCGCCGCTCACGTTGGCTCGGGTCGTCATGTCCCCCCACCAAACCGGCCTGAGCTGAACGACCACAGTGGCGGTCTCGCCGGGCGCCATCTCGCCGAGCTCGCATCGCACGTAGCCTTCGTAGCGGCACGCACCGCGAGGGCCGGATGCGGACACGAACTCCGCTCCGGCCAGGTGGGAGTGGTCGACGACGGTGTCGCCCGCCGGGATGACGTCGGGGCCGTGATTGGTGGCCGTGATCGTGTACTGCACCGGGTTGTGGAGCGTCGTGGGATCCGGAGCATCGACCATCGTGATCCCGAAGTCGGCTGTGCGATCCGAGCCCTGCGCCGCACTCGTCGACACGAAGCCCAAGCAATACGCGGCGACGAGAACCGCCACGGCTGCGCCCCATCTACGAGACGCAGCGGCTCCTCCCATGTCTGCAATCTACGCCGGACTCGAGCTTTCCTCAAGCCGCACGTGCACGGGCTCGCCGCGCTCGGGGAAGGGCAGCTCGATCCGGTCGAAGTCGCGCGGGACGACCGTATTCTCGAACACGGCGCGGGCCTCGTCGCGCAGCTCGCCGCCGGCGTAGCGCGGTGAGACGTGCGTCAGCGCCAGCATCGCCACCTCCGACTCGGCCGCCAGCTCGGCGGCCTGCCGCGCGGTCGAGTGGCGCGTCTCGCGCGCGCGGTCGGCGGCCTCGTCGAGGAACGTGGCCTCGTGGACCAGGAGGTCCGCGTGGAAGGAGACCGCGCGGGTCATGTCGCAGGGGGCCGTGTCGCCCGCCAGCACGACCTTTCGCCCCCGGCGCGTCTCGCCCATCACCTGCTCGGGCCGTACGCCGTTGACGGTCTCGCCTCGCTGCAGGCGCCCGAAGTCGGGCCCGGGGCGAACCCCCAGCTGCTCGGCCCTGGCCGGGTCCAGGTGGCCGGGACGCTCGTCTTCGACCAGCGTGTAACCGAGCGCGCGCAGCCCGTGGTCGACCCCGAAGGCCGCGATCCGGTAGCCGTCGCGCTCGAGCTCGTCGTTGGGCTCGAGCTCGACCAGCTCGACGGGGAACGTGGTCTTGCCGATCACGGGGGCCAGACCGGCGAACAGGGCGCGCAGCCCTGCCGGGCCGTACACGGTCAGCGGCCGCTCCCGCCCCCGCAGGCTGAACGTCTTGAGCATCCCCGGCAGGCCCAGCACGTGGTCGGCGTGGAAGTGCGTGACGAACACCTCCTCGAGCTCCACCAGCCCGACCGAGCGCACTAGCTGGCGTTGCGTGCCCTCGCCGCAGTCGAACAGCAGCCGGTCGCCGCCGCGCCTTACGAGCGTGGCGGGCAGGCCACGCCGCGCCGACGGGGCCGAGCCGGCCGTGCCGACGAAGAGCACGTCGAGGTCCATGGGCTGGACATTAAGCGTCCGGTTACCGGGATCTTGACTCGACTTTGTGGCCGGCGGCCGTTAGTGCCTCGGTGGCGGTGTCCAGGTCTGCCTCCCGCACCAGCACGTAGTCGGTGTCGAAGGTGGCGAGCGGGAATAGCGCAACCTCGGCCTCTGCCAGCGGCGTCGCGAGCGACGCGAGCACGCCGGTCGCCGTATGGTCGAGCGGCCCGCTCACCTCGAAAGCTCGCCAGCCCCCGGACGTCTCGGCGCCGTCCGGCGCGTCCTCCTCGGGGCAGATCACCGACAGCTCATTGGCGGTGCGGGTGACCGAGAACAGGCCGCCGCCTGCCCGCAGATCGCTCTCGTCACCGGAGTCGAGCCGGCAGACGGCCAGCTTCTCCGGCAGCAGGGTCAGCTCGAGGCTCATGGGGTCAAAGCTCCAGCAGCTCGAAAGCTACCCGCCCGTCCTCCACGCGCGCCAGTCCCATCGTGTGCGAGGGCGCCCGCCGCCGCTCGGTGGGACTGCCGGGGTTGAAGATCTGGAAGCCGTCGCGCTCTTCGTGCAGCGGCAGGTGCGAGTGGCCGAACACGACGGCTTCGGCGCGCTCGCCGAACCGGCGCCGCAACCGGTCCAGCCGCCCCACCCGCGGCCCGGCATCGTGCACCATCGCGATGCGGGCGCCGGCGGCCTCCACAATCCGCTCCTCCGGCAGCCGCCTTCGCAGCTCCGCGTCGTCCATGTTCCCCTGCACGGCGACGACGGGCGGCCCGATCGCCTCGATGTCGGCGAGCACCTCCGCGGTCATAACGTCACCGGCGTGCAGGACCAGCGCCGCCGAGGCGATCCGCTCCACGCAGGCCTCCGGAAGCCGCCGCGCGCCCCGCGGCATGTGAGTGTCGGAGATCACCGCGATGAGCACGAGGCGGATTACACTGGCCGGGCCGGCGCCCGTAGCTCAGGGGATAGAGCGCTCGCCTCCGGAGCGAGAGGTCGCAGGTTCGAATCCTGCCGGGCGCGTTCGATGAACGCGGAGGAGCTGCTCGCCGAAGCGCGCGCCGGGCTCGAGCGACTGGAGCCGGCGGAGGCTCTGCGCGCGGTGGAGGGTGGCGCCCTGCTCGTCGACATCCGCGCCGACTCGCAGCGGGCCCGTGACGGGGTGGTGCCCCACGCGCGGTTCGTGCAGCGCAACGTGCTCGAGTGGCGGTTCGACCCCGAGGGCGAGTGGCGCGACCCCGAGCTGGCGCGCGCCGACGCCCAGGTCGTGCTCATCTGCCAGGACGGCTACCAGTCGAGCCTGGCTGCGGCCAACCTCCAGAAGCTGGGCATAGCGAAAGCCACCGACGTGGTCGGTGGCTTTCGAGCCTGGCGGGACGCGGGCCTGCCGGTGACGCGCGGCTAGAACCCGAGCGCCTGCCAGGTCTTCAGGTACCGCTTGAGCTGCCTGCGGTCGCCGCGCGCCAGGCGCCGGTCGCCGATGCCGACCTCGCGCACCCGGCCACGCTGGATCTTGATCAGCCGCATCGTGCCGGCCTGGGCCCGGCGCACCGGCCTGGGCGCACCAGTCACGAGCCACGTGTTCCGACCGATCACGAAGCGACGCTCCCCGCGCAGGCGCCGGCGAGCCGCCGACGCGCTCGTCTGCGACGGAACGATGCCGCTCACGTTGAAGCGCGGGCTGGAGGTCAGGGCAATGACGACCCGGTCGGCAACCGCGCGCCGCAGCGAGCGGCCGATCGTCCGGTTGATCCGGGCGGTCGGGTACCCGATGCGGAACAGCCCGCCACCCGTGACGCAGTACTTGTCCATCCCGAAGCGAGTCAGCAGCCTCGCTCCGAGCATGACCTGGCGCTGTGCCGCCCGGCGCCGCCCCAGCAGCACGGGACCGAGCCTGCGCCCCCTCACCCCACCTTGCGAGTTCAGGCAACCCTCGGCGGCCGGTGTCAGCGTCGTCGTAGGAGTCGGCTCCTGGACCTCGTGGTGGCCCATATCGACGCTTGGGCCGGAGATCCGCGCGTCCCCGAAGAAGTCCGCGCTCAGATCGCCCGGCACGAGGGCATTGGAGCCCTTGTTGATGGTCGGGCTGCCGCTCGTCTGCCTCGGCGCGCTGTCGTCGGTGGCCTCGGTCAGCAGCGGGTCGGCGCAGATGTTGCCGGCCCCCGCGTGCGGCACCTGCCCGCCCTCGCCGGAAACGCAGATGTCGGTGTACTGGACGTCCCGCGTCCCGGGATTGTCGGCGACCCGCTCGGTCTGCTCGTTGCACCGAGGCGTGCCGAAGAAGAACCCGTCGATCTCGTCGCCGTCGTGGAACGGGTTGCCGTAGACGATGCCGTTGTGCAGGATCAGCTCGTCGCACGGCCCCCCGTCGATGGCGGAGCCGGTGATGGCCTCGTTGTCGACGATCGTCGAGTTGAACAGCCGCAGCTCCGCGGGCGCTTCGATGCTTCCGAAGTAGATGCCGCCGCCTTCACCGGCCGGGTCGCGCTCCTCGGCGGGCCCGCGCTCCTCGATGAACGGCTCGGCGAAGATGTGGTTCGCGGCGGCGACGAGGTTGCGCCCGTCGAACGGCTCGCCGAGGAACGTCTCGACGAACAGGCCGCCGCCCTCGCCGCCATCGCGGTTGACCTCGTTGTCGAAGAAGTAGTCGCTCGTCGACTGGGTCGCCAGGCCCTGGATGGCCTCGCCCCCACCGCCGCCCGGCGCGCGCGGGGAGCCGCTCTGATTCTCGAACGGGCGCGCCTCGATGACGTTGCCGATGAAGTCGTTGCCGGACTGGTGCACCTCGTACTCATCCCCCGGCGGCGGGCCCTTCGACTGGAAGTCGCACGTGTCCGCGAGGTGGAGCCCCGCTCCGAACGGGGGCTGGCCCGACTCCCGCGCGGAAGGCGGCTCCGGCTCCGGCTCTGGCTCCGGCTCGTGGATGAAGTTCTCGAGGAAGACGTTGTTCGTGACCGTCGCGACCTGCTCCTCGTCGGCCGAGCACAGGCGAGCCGTGGCCCCACCGCCGCGCGCCGTAGCGCTGTTGCCCTCGAAGACGTTGTCATCGAGGGTCAACTGCTCGCCGGAGATCGCGTAGAGGCCGCCGCCAGTCCCGTCCGACACCGCGTTGTCGAAGAAGTCGTTGCCGCGGATGATGAGCGGGAAGTGCGTGTCGACATAGAGGCCGGCGGCTCGGTCGATGGCGTCGCCGTCCTCGAAGACGTTGTCGCTGATGTTGATGGCCTCACCATTGGCGCCCCGCACCGGAAGGAAGGTCTCGATCGCGACCGCGCCGCCGTTGTCGTCAGCCTCGTTGGTGTCGAAGTCGTTGCCTTCGATCGTGGGGAAGCTGTTGCCGTCCAGGTAGATCGCGCCCCCGTCGTCGCCTGTGTCGCCGTTGCGGAACCTGAGGTTGCGGATCGTCGTGCCCTCGACGTCGGTCCCCTGCATGATCCGTCCGGCGCCGCCGTCACCGGCCTCGCTGCCGTCGAGGATCGGGCGGGTGTCACCGGAACCCGCGCCCTGCAGGGTGATCTGATGACTGGGGAGCTGGAAGGTCGGCTCGGTGCAGACCTCGCCCTCCGCGACCGTGATCACCTCACCGGGGTCCGAAAGGGTCAATGCCTCTTGGAGCTCGTCGCACTCGTAGGTCGGCTCGGGTCCGGCCTGCGCGAGCCCGGACAGCGCGCCGAGCAGCACGAGAGTCAGCGTGAACAGGGCCAGTGTGTTCTTTCGCATGCGCCTATCCCTACACCAGGTTGGGGACGTGCGCAAGCGGACGTTGCGAACTTTTCGGTGGCCCGGTGGCGCCGGCGGAAGCGGCTAGCCGCCGGCCACGGCGGGGAGGATCGTTACCTCGTCGCCGTCCTCGACCTCGGTCTCGAGCCCGTCCAGGAAGCGGATGTCCTCACCGCCCACGTAGACGTTCACGAACCGGCGCAGGTCGCCGTCCTCGGCGATCCGGTCGCGCAGCCCGTCGTAGCGGTCGTAGAGCCCGTCGAGCACCTCGCCGACGGTGGTCGCCCCGTCGACGACGGTCTCGGACTCACCGCCGGTGACGCTGCGCAGCTGCGTCGGGATCTTCACGCTGACCGCCATGGGCGGGGAAATATAACGTCAGGCGACCGGCGTCAGCCCGGCCTCGAACGACTCCACGGTGGGCTCGATCTCGTGGGTCTCGAAGCAGCCGCGCACGGCGTCGAGGGTCTTGAGCCCCTCGCCGGTGATCGTCAACACGACGCGCTCGTCGCCACCGATCTCGCCTCGCTCGGCCAGCTTGGCCAGCACCGCCGTGGTCACCCCGCCGGCCGTCTCGGTGAAGATCCCGGTCGTCTCCGCGAGCAGGCGGATGCCGGCGCAGACCTCCTCGTCGGTCACCGACTCGACCGAGCCGCCGCTGGCGCGGGCCAGGTCGAGGGCGTACGGGCCGTCGGCCGGGTTGCCGATCGCGAGCGACTTGGCGATCGTGTCCGGCCGGACGGGCTTGCAGGCGTCCCAGCCGGCCTCGAAGGCCTGCGCCACCGGCGAGCAGCCCTCGGCCTGGGCGCCGCTCATCGCCGGCAGGTCGCCCTCGAGCAGGCCGACCTGGCGCCACTCCTCGAAGCCGCGCGAGATCTTGGTGAACAGCGAGCCCGACGCGATCGGGGCCACCACCCGGTCGGGCAGCTCGAACCCGAGCTCCTCGGCGATCTCGAACGCCAGTGTCTTGGACCCTTCCGCGTAGTAGGGCCGCACGTTCACGTTGACGAAAGCCCACTCCCGGTCGGCCGACAGCTCGGTACAGAGGCGGTTGACGTCGTCGTAGGTGCCGCGCACCTTCACAACGCGCGTCCCGTACACCCCGGTGGCGAGCACCTTCTGCTCCTCGAGGTCGGCGGGAATGAAGACGTACGACTCGAGCCCGGCCGCGGCCGCATGGGCGGCCACCGCGTTTGCCAGGTTGCCGGTCGAGGCGCAGGCCACGACCTTGTAGCCGAGCTCGCGCGCCTTGGCCAGCGCCACGGTGACCACCCGGTCCTTGAACGAGTGGGTGGGGTTGGCGGCGTCGTTCTTGACCCAGACCTCGCCGAGGCCCAGCCGCTCTGCGAGCCGGTCGGCGCGCACCAGCGGCGTGCAGCCGGTCGGAAGCTCGGTGCGCGGCGCGCGCTCGAACGGCAGGAAGTCGGCGTAGCGCCAGATGCTCTGCGGGCCCGCCTGGATGCGCCGCTTGACCTCCGCAGCGTCTAGCGACGACAGGTCGTAGCTCACCTCGAGCGGACCGAAGCACTGGTCGCACACGTAGCGCGCCTCCAGCTCGTACTCCGTTCCGCATTCCTTGCAATGAAGCGCCTGGACCGGCATGAAAGCCCCTTTCACGTCGAAAGCCTCCGCCGCTGTGTGACGGAGGCCTGGTTCAGGCGCCCTGTCACATCTCGATGGAATTGGCACCTTTCCCGCGGACGGCTGCCCGCCGAGTGGTTGCCGGGGCTTCACCGGGCCATGTCCCTCCACCCCTCTCGATGCAACGGCTATGTACGGCCGCGGAGAATAGCGAAGCTGACCATGGGCGCAAGTAGTCTCAAAGCATGCCCAGCCTGCCGAAGCCGAGATTGAGGCGCTCCGCTCGGGCACGGGTCGACGGTCCCCATGCCCCCGCCCAGGCTGAGCCCAACGTCGAGATCGTCGAGGCCGCCGGCCTTCGCTGGATCAACATCGAGCGGCCGGGTCCGGTCGACCGCGCCTGGCTCGAGGAGCACTTCGAGTTCCACCCCCTCGACTACGAGGACGTCGGCTCGCGCAACCAGCGGCCGAAGATCGACGAGTACGACGACTACCTCTTCATCGTCCTCCACTTCCCTGTGTACGACAAGGCGATCGGCCGGCTCAACGCCGCCGAGCTCGACGTCTTCGTCGGGCCCGACTTCCTGATCACCCTGCCCAACACCGCGCTGCCGCCGGTGGAGTACCTCTTCGAGCGGGCCAGGTCCTCGGACGACGCGCGCGAGCAGCTGCTCTCCAAGGGCTCCGGCTACCTGCTCTACAAGATCGTCGACGACTCGTTCGACTACTGCTTCCCGATGCTGCGAAAGATGGGCAACAAGCTGGAGCGCATCGAGGAAGAGATCTTCGAGGGCCGCTCCGAGGAGGTCGTGCGCGACATCTCCAACGCCAAGCAGGAGATCGTCGGCTTCCGCAAGGTGATCCGCCCGCAGCGCCCGGTGCTCCGCGACCTGGAGCGCACCAAGCAGCGCTACATGGCCGAGGATCTCGAGGTCTATTTCGACGACATCGTCGACGCCTCCGAGCGCATCTGGGACATGCTCGAGAACTACAAGGAGGTCGTCGAGGCGCTCGAGGACACCAACGAGCAGGTCCTCTCCCACCGCGTCAACGACGTGCTGCGGGTGCTCACCGCCTTCAGCGTGATCATCCTGCCGCTGACGCTGCTGGCCAGCATCTTCGGCATGAACGTCAACTTCCCCTTCGAAGCCGACGAGGGGGCCTACTGGGCGATCCTCGGGGCGATGGTGGGAGTGCTGGTGACCTTCGTCGCCTATTTCCGAAGCCGCGGCTGGCTCTAGCCGGCAAAGCGGGTTAGGCTCGCGCACGGCAATCGACGGAAGGACTCGCAATGCTCGCGACCCTGCGCGCCCGCCTGACCTACGCGAACGTCATGGCGACGATCGCGGTCTTCATCGCGATCGGCGGGAGCTCCTACGCCGCCCTGCGCGTGACCGGGCGCAACGTCCCGCGGGATGCTCTAACCGGAGCGGACGTCAAGAACCTCACAGGCAGGGACGTCCGCAACAACTCGCTCACTGGCGCAGACGTACGGAACCTGACCGGCGCCGACGTGACCAATGGCAGGCTGCTCGCGGAGGATTTCGCGCCGGGCCAGCTTCCGAGAGGTGAGCAGGGCGCGCCGGGCCCCCCTGGAGAGCCGGCCACCAGGCTCTTCGCCTTCATCGGCGTCGACACCGGGAGCTTCGAGGCCGAGGTCGTGTACGGCAGCGGCGTCCTCGGCGTGGAACGCGTGGGGGTGACGGGAGGCGGCGAATACGACGTCGCGTTCAACCGCGACCTCACTGGCTGTGTCGCAAGCATCACTCCAGGGCACGGGAAGCCGAACCCCGACACCGCCGACTTTGAGAGCCGCGCGCATGGCACCGCGATGGTCGATCCGGACGACACGCCAGGCTCGAAGGACAATGTCGTGCGGACCTTCACGTACTTCACGGGTAACACGAGTGACCAGTATCCGGTCTCGTTCTTCATCACGGTGTTCTGCTAAGCACGCGTGATGGCCGAGCAGCGCCTGTGGGCGCCCTGGCGCATGGAGTACATCGAGAGCGAGAAGTCCGGCGAGTGCATCTTCTGCGCCGCGCTCGACTCCGATGACGACGCTGGGAAGTACGTGCTCCACCGCGGGGAGCGCTGCTTCGTGATGCTCAACGCCTACCCCTACACGAGCGGGCACCTGATGGTCGCGCCCAACGGGCACGTCGACTCCCTCGAGGCACTCGACGGCGACACGCTGCTCGAGCTGATGACCCTGACCCAGCGCTCGCTCGGCGCGATCGGCGAGGCCTATGGCCCGGAGGGCTTCAACATCGGGGTCAACCAGGGCAAGGTCGCGGGTGCCGGCGTCGAGGACCACGTGCACCTGCATGTGGTCCCTCGCTGGGCCGGCGACACCAACTTCATGCCCGTGGTGGGCGGCGCGCGGGTGCTGCCGCAAAGCCTGGCCGACTCATTCGAGGCGCTGAAGCCGCTGTTCTAGGACCGACTCCAGCGGCCGCGTGTTGACCACGTCGCCGGCCGTCGCCCAGCCCCGGCGGGCCGTGGCCACCGACAGCGGCATGTTCCCCAGCCCGCGTACCGAGTGCGCGTCGGTCGAGCAGACCACCTGGAGGCCCGCCTCCAAGGCGTCCCGGACGTGCTCGCCGCGAAGATCGAGGCGGTCGGGCAGCCCGTTTACCTCGAGCGCGATCCCTTCTTCGAGCGCGACCTCGAACACCCGCTCGAGGTCCAGGGCGTTCTCGGGCCGCCGGTTGATGTAGCGGCCCTTGGGATGGCTGAGGCAGCGGACGTGCGGGTTGCGCAGCGCCTCCTCCACCCGCTTCGTCATCTCGCGGCGCGGCATTCGCTGGCCGCCGTGGACGCTCGCCTGCACCCAGTCGAGCTCCGCCAGGGCGTCGTCGGGCAGGTCGAGACCGCCGTCGGGGAGGATGTCGCACTCGATTCCGCGCAGGACGCGAAACGGCGCCAGCAGCTCGTTCGCGGCCGCTATCTCCTCGGCCTGGCGGCGGACGTCGTCGGCGGTCAGCCCCCGCACCGCGCCCACGGCGGGAGTGTGGTCGCAGATCGCCAGGTACTCGTAGCCGCGCTCGCGGGCGGCGCGGCCCATCTCCTCCACGCTCGCCCGGCCGTCCGACCACGTCGTGTGGGAGTGCAGGTCCCCGCGGATGTCGTCCAGCTCGACGAGGACCGGCGGGTCACCGCGAAGGGGCGCCTCCCGGAGCTCCGGCGGGCACCACGGGAGCGCGAGCGCTTGGTAGACGGCGTGCTCGTCGGGTGCGTCCGGCAGCGGCTCGAGCGCCTCGACGTACGCGGGCGAGCCCGTCGCGCGCATGAGCGCCGTCCCGAACCGCTCCGGCTCGGCGGTGACGAGCTCCACCGGCACCCCTTCGACCGTGACCCCGACGGCCCTCCGCTCGGACTGCTCGATCACGGCGACGATCTGAGGGAGAGTGCCGAACCGCGCCAGCACCGGGCCGGGGTCCGGCGCGGCGCACACCACGGCCAGGTGCTCGCACGAGTCGCGCCACCGCCGCACGTCGCCGGCCGCCTCTCCGCCGAGCGCCGTCGCGACCCCGCCGACCAGCGCCCAGGCGCGGTTCAGCAGGAGCCCGCGGCGAGGGCGCGGCTCGGCCTGGCGGGCCAGCGCCTCGAGGAGCCGCGCCTCGGTCTTCGGTCCGATGCCCGGCGCATCGCGCAGGCGCCCCGCGGCCGCCGCCTCGCGGAGCTCCTCGACCGTGCGCACGCCGAGCGCCCGCGCCAGCTCGACGGAGCGCTTCGCGCTGAGCCCGAGGTAGCGGCCGAGGCCGATCAGGTCGGGCGCGAGGTCGCGCTCGAGCTCCTCCAGCTCGGCTATCTGGCCCTTCTCGAGCAGCTCGCGCAGCCGCGCCTCGATCCCCGGCCCTATCCCGCGCAGCTCGCGCGCTCGGCCGGCCGCAACGAGCTCAGCGATCGGGACCGCCGCGTCGCGGATCGTCTCGGCGGCACGGCGATAGGCGCGGGCCGTGTAGGGGTTTGCCTCGGCGAGCTCCAGCAGCGACGCGAAGGCGTCGAGGCGGTCGGCGATCTCGCGGTTCTCCACTACCCGACGCTGCTCTTGAGCGCCCGCAGATCGTCGATCGTGTCCGCCGCCTCCGGCCCCTTGTCGGGCCGGTAGCGCTTGACGCGCGCGAAGCGCAGCGCCACGCCACCCGGGTAGCGCGTGGAGGTCTGAACGCCGTCGAGCGCGATCTCGACGACCAGCTCGGGGCGCACGTGCACGGCGATCCCCTCCCGGCCCGTCTCGCGGGCCAGGAGCTCCTTCGTCTGCCATTCGAGCAGCTCGTCCGTGAGGCCCTTGAAGCACTTCCCCACCATCACGAAGTCGCCTGTGTGCGGGTCACGCGCACCGAGGTGGAGGTTCGATAGCCGGCCCTGGCGGCGCCCGTGCCCCCACTCGGCCCCCAGCACGACCAGGTCGTAGGTCCGCACCGGCTTGACCTTGCGCCAGGCCTTGCCGCGGCGGCCGGCCGAGTAGAGCGACCGGGCGTCCTTGACCACGACGCCCTCGTGCCCTGCCTGCAGGGCCTCGTCGAGCACGCGCTGGGCCGACTCCGGGTCCGTCGTGAGCGCGCTCGGGATCCTGAGCCGAGGCGCGATCGCCTCGAGCCGCTCGGAGCGCTCCTCCAGCGGCGTGTCGAGCAGGTCGTCGCCCTCGAGATGGAGGACGTCGAAGAGGAAGGTCTCGATTCCCTCCGGCGGGGACGTCCACAGAGCCTCTCCGTCGAGCACGGCCTGGCGCACGGAGAGCCCGCGCACAGCCCTGACGAGGCCGGGCAGGGTGTCGGTGATGTCGTTGAGGTTGCGGGTGTAGATGCGGACCTCCTCGTCGCGGCGGTGGATCTGGATCCGGATCCCGTCGAGCTTCCACTCCACCGACGAGCGTTCGAAGCTTCCGACGGCCTCCGCGACGCTCGCGGCGGTGGAGGCGAGCATTGGAAGCACCGGCCGGAAGATCTCGAGGCCGACTGCCCGAAGGCCGTCTTCGCCCTCCGTGATCGCGATCTTCGCCGTCAGCATGAGGTCGCCCGAGAGCATGAGCGCCCGGCGTACGAGCCCGCCGGGAACCTCGGCCGCCCTGGCAATCGCATCGACCATCAAGCCACCGAGCGCGCCCTGACGGAGTGCGCCGGTGAACAGGCGCTTCACGAAGTCGGCCTCCTCGCCCGTGGCGCGCCCGAGGAGCTCGCCGAGGGTGTGCTTGCGCCTGCCCGCCGATCCGGCGCCCGTCGTGCCCTGGACGTCCGTGATCGCCCGGTCGAGGTCATCGATGGTGAGCGACGGCTCGCGCGCCGGTCCATGCTCGATGCCGTAGATGGTCGAGTAGCCGATGCCGACCCGGCCCTGCCGGGGCACGCCGGCGAGCAGTCCCACCGCCACCGGCACCTCGGCGGCGTCGAGCCTGCCGAGGAGCTGGGCGAGAATGGCGACCTTCTCGGAGCGCGAGCTCGTCTCGGTCAGGTCACGCGAGGCGGCGACCACCTCAGCGAGCAGGGTCATCCCATTACCGTAGAACTCAAGAGAATGGCCGCCTCCGAGGCCGTGAACGTCGACGCCGGTGGTCGGGAGCTGCGCGTATCCAACCCGGACCGCGTGATCTTCCCCGAGACCGAGCACTCGGCGCCGGTCACAAAGCTCGACATCGTCAACTACTACGTCGCGGTCGACGACGGGATCATGCGCGCGCTGCACCAGAGGCCGACGACGCTCGAGCGCTGGCCAAAGGGCGTGCACCCCGGGATCCGCCTCTCGACGCGGGAGAAGGGAGGCGGTGACGCCTTCTTCCAGAAGCGCATCCCGAGGGGGGCCCCGGACTACGTGCAGACCGCGCGGATCCAGTTCCCGTCGGGACGCCATGCGGACGAGATCTGCCCCACGGAGGTGGCGGTCGTCGGCTGGGCGGCCCAGATGGGGACGATCACCTTTCATCCATGGCCCGTTCGAAGCGACGACGTGGACCATCCGGACGAGCTGCGTCTCGACCTCGACCCGCAGCCCGGCACGGACTTCGACGACGCCGTCCGGGTGGCGGCGGTGGCGCGCGAGCTGCTCGACGAGCTGGGATACGCCGGCTTCCCGAAGACCTCGGGGGGCCGGGGCGTTCATATCTACGTGCGCATCGAGCCGCGCTGGACCTTCACCGACGTCCGCCATGCGGCCATCGCCTTCGGGCGCGAGCTCGAGCGACGGCTGCCCGGCCGGGTGACCACCAACTGGTGGAAGGAGGAGCGCGGCGAGCGCATCTTCGTCGACTACAACCAGAACGCCCGCGATCGCACGATCGCCTCGGCCTACAGCGTTCGGCCGAAGCCGGGCGCGCCGGTCTCGGCGCCGGTCACCTGGGACGAGCTCCCGGAGGTCGCGCCCGAGGACTTCACGGTGGCGACCATGCCCGAGCGCTTCGCCGAGGTGGGTGACCGACACGCTGCGATCGACGACACCGCGCACTCGCTGGAGCCGCTGCTAGAGATGTACGAGCGTGACGAGGGCGAAGGCGAGGGCGACATGCCCTACCCGCCCGACTATCCGAAGATGCCCGGCGAGCCGAAGCGCGTCCAGCCATCGCGCGACCGGGACCGCAAGCGCTAGGACTGCGGGAGCTTCTTCGCGCCGCGCTTGACCACCGGCCGCGACGGCGGCGGCACTACCGGTCCGATGTCACCGTCCGGGGCCTCGTCGAGGTCGACGATCACCGGCGCGTGGTCGCTCGGCCCGCTGCCCTTTCGGGCGTGCCGGTCCACCCACGCCGCCTTCACGCGCTCCGCAACCGCCTCGCTCGCCAGCACCAGGTCGATCCGCATCCCGAGGTCCTGGTGGAACATGCCCGCGCGGTAGTCCCAGTAGGTGAACACCCGCTCACCCGGCCAGCGGTCGCGCACGACGTCGCGCAGGCCGAGCTCCATCAACTCTCCGAGGGCCTCCCGCTCGGGCGGGGTGACGTGTGTCTGGCCGACGTAGGCGTCGGGGTCGAACACGTCGTCGTCGGTCGGCGCGATGTTCATGTCGCCGCACAGGACGGCATCGGCGGGCCCGGCCCCGACCACCTCCTTGAGGGCCCCGAGCCAGGCGAGCTTGTACTCGTAGTGGTCGGAGCCGGGGGTGCGCCCGTTCGGCACGTACAGCGACGCCACGCGAACCCCGCCGCACGACGCGAAGATCGCGCGCGCCTCGGGATGCGGAAAGCCCGGTGCGCCGGCGAGCCCGCGGGCCACGTCCTCGAGCCCCGCGCGCGAGAGGATCGCGACCCCGTTCCAGGCTGCCTCGCCGTGCGTGGCCACCTCGTAGCCGCGGTCGGACAGCTCGTTGCCGCACAGCTCGTCGAAGGCGTCGTCGGCAAGCTTGGTCTCCTGAAGGCAGACGACGTCAGGCCGTCGCTCGTCGAGCCAGGGCAAGAACCGCGGGATGCGCTGCTTCAGCGAGTTGACGTTCCAGGTCGCGATTCGCACCGCGACCACGAGCCTAGGGGTTTGGCGACTGTCCCCCCGGCCCGCCGGGTTGGTCGCCCGGGGGTGGCTGGGGCGGCGGGGACGTTCCGGGCGCCGGCGCGCCGCTGCCCGGCGCGGCCGGCTCAGGCGTGCCGGGTGCCGCCGCGCCTTCGGGTCCGGTCGGGGAGGCCGCGGGCTGACCTGCGCCTGGCTCCAGCGCCGGGGCCTCCGCCTCGACCGCCCAGACCTTGTTCAGCTGGTCCTGGTAGTACCAGAGCGCTATCGGGAAGAAGACGAGGCAGAACACGAGGCCGAGCCACTCATTGGCTTCCTCGCGCTGGCCGGCTAGGCGCTGCGATGCCTTGATGCGCTTGCCGGTGTTGATCATCGTCATGATCGCCGGCACGATGATCAGGCCACCCGGTATGAGGGCCAGCACGGACATCGCCGGGTTGTCGCCCAGCTCGTCCGTGCCCTTCGCGCGGCCCAGGTCGGCCATCTCCCGGTTGACGTAGTACCACCAGAACAGGCCATAGATCCCGAGCGTGACGATGTCGAGGATCAGGCACGTGACCGGGTTGCGGATCTTGACGTTCGCGGTGCCGGACTTGAGTTGAACCTCTGGAGCAGCCATGGGCGCGAGCCTAACCGATGCGCACGAGCCCGGCGACTTCCTGGCCCAGCCGTACCGCGTAGTTGGTCCCGCGGTCCTCTGGATAGACCTGTGTCGTGTTGGCGAGTAGGAGCCCCGGTACGCCGGTCTCGAGCGTCGGCATCCGGTCGCCATACCCGGCGGTCACGATCGGCTGGGCGTCGGGCTCCCGGTGCAGCCAGCGCTCGAGCACCCAGGAGCGTTCGAAGTCCGGCTCCACCCGCCGCAGCCCCGGCTCGTAGTGGTCGAGCAGCTCGTCGGCGTCGAGCTCGAGCAGCGGGTCGCCGTGGGGCACGTAGTTCGCGACATAGAGGAAGCGGCGGCCGCCGTAGCGCGAGGGATCCACGAGCCGGGTCTGCTCGATCAGGCCCACGAAGGGCAACTCGGCGTCGCCCACGTTGGTCCAGTAGAAGCGGCCGAAGTCCCGGTCGAGCTCGAGGAGCAGGCAGACCGCGGCGTGGTACTCGATCGACCGCAGGCGCTCGAGGTAGCCGGGCGCGAGCCGGGCCGCCAGCGCGGGTTCGAGCAGTTGCTCGAAGACGGCATTGGGCACGGTGGCGATCACCGCGTCGTATTCCTCCGGGTCCCCGCTGATCTCGAAGTCGCGCGGGTCGTGCCCGCGCCGGAACGAATCCGGGCCCCCGGCCAGCACCGCGAAGCGGTCCGCGCGGGCCTCGATCCGCGCCGCCGGGCGGTCGATCATCACCTTGCCGTCTCGCTCCTCGATGGCGCCCGCCAGCGCCTGGAACAGCCCCTCGAAGGTGTCGCGCGGGTAGCCGAGCACCTCACCCTTCGCCTCCGCCCCGGTACGCCGCACCGTGAGCTTCGACCACAGCCAGGCCATCGAGATCTCCTCGGCGCGCTCCCCGAACTTGTTGCCGAGCAGCGGCCCCCAAACGCGATCCCAGGACTCCTCCCCCATGTGCCGGGCGATCCACTGCCGGGCGGTGATGTGCTCGAACGGTCCCGCGTCCTCGTGGCGACGGAGCCGCAGAACACCGAGCCCCATCCGCAGCCGCGAACGGAGCGACAGCGGAGGAAAGCGCAGCAGGTCGAGCGGGCTCGTGAACGGATGCGTCTCGCCGCCGGTGTGGAAGCCCACGCTCGAGGGCAGCCACTCGATCCCGTCGGGCAGGCCGAGATCGCGGTAGAGCCCCGCGATGTGCCGGTCGCTCGTGAACAGGTGGTGGTAGTAGCGCTCGAGCAGCACCCCCTCGCCGACCGGCAAGGTCGCCGCCTGACCGCCGAGGCCCGGCCAGCGCTCGTACACGTGAACGACGCGGCCCTCCCCATCGGCGGGGTATTCGGACAGAGAAAAGCAACCCTGTCGCCCTTCTGGAAACCGGCATCCCGCAGGCGCGAGGCGAGGCGGTTGACCCTCTCCTCGAATTCTCCGTACGTGTAGCGCCGCTCTCCGTAGACTACGGCTGTCTTGTCCGGGAACATGTAGGCGCTGCGCCTCAGAAAACTGACCGGTGTGAGTTCACTACGGTAGACCTTCTCATCCATCTCTTCGCCTCCGCTTTTCTCGATCTGTGTGTACCTTTCCCTTACC
>DATACN010000293.1:0-5210 GCA_036258995.1 Thermoleophilaceae bacterium
CTCGACCTGCGAGCAGAGCCGGGCCAGCTCGCGGCGGTCCGGCGGCTCCCGGCCGAGCCGCGTGAGCGCGAGCGCCACGCACATGGCCGCGGAGGAGCCGAGGCCCGCCCCGCGCGGCAGGTCGCCGGCGATCTCGAGCCGGGTGCCCCGCAGCGGGCGGCCCGCGGCCTGGAGCTCGGCCGCCACGCCGCGGACGAAGGCGCGCCAGCCGGGCTTTGGCATGATCCCGCGGGGCTCGAAGGAGTCCTCCTCGCCGATGTCGCCGGCCACCGCCTCGATTCGCCAGCCGAACAGCGGCTCGGCCGTGACCGTGACGCCGCGCCCGATGGCGAAGGGCAGGCAGAGGCCGTCGTTGTAGTCGGTGTGCTCGCCGATCAGATTGACCCGGCCCGGCGCCCAGCCGGCCCACCCTGCCGGCGAGGGGCTCAGGGCACCTTCGCCCGCCGGCGAGCGGGCACGAGCAGCGCTCCCCCGACGGCGCCGCCCAGGTCGCCGAGCGCCGCCAGCCGCACGGCCGGGGGGCGCTCGGGCACGAACAGGTGCGGGCCCATCTGCTCCTCGATGCGGCGCACGTAGGGCTCGCCGAGCCGGGTCCCCAGGCCGCCGCCGATCACCACGGCCTCGACGTCGAGCAAGTTCACGGCCGAGGCGATCCCGGCCCCCAGCGCCTCGATCGCCCGGTCGATGAGCTTGATGGCCATGGGGTCGCCGCGCTCGAGCGCTCGCGCCCAGATCCCGCTCTGCAGGCGGGTGCGGCCCTTCTTCTCCATGATCTTGAACAGGTCGGTCTTGTGCCCGCGCTCGACGAGG
This sequence comes from Thermoleophilaceae bacterium, assembly GCA_036258995.1. Lineage (GTDB taxonomy): Bacteria > Actinomycetota > Thermoleophilia > Solirubrobacterales > Thermoleophilaceae > DATACN01. Next base: position 811 of record DATACN010000293.1, read on the forward strand.
TGGCGCGCCTTGGCCTCCATGGCCCCACGGCCGGCGTAGGCCTCCACGCAGCCGCGGCGGCCACAGGGGCAGAGCGCGCCGCCGCGCTTGATGACGATGTGGCCGATCTCGCCCGCCGCGCCGCGTCCGACCCACGGCTTGCCGCGCAGGATGATCCCCCCGCCGACTCCGGTTCCCCAGAAGACACCCAGCAGGGACTCGTACTCGCTGGCCGCGCCGAGGGTGAACTCCGCGTTCACCCCGACCTGGACGTCGTTGCCGAGCTCCACCGACACTCCGGTCCGTTCCTCGATGGCCGACGCCATCGGGTAGGGCTCGTCGGTCCATCCCGGGAGGTTGCGGGCCCCCGCGACGGTGCCGGCCTCCGCGTCGACCGCCCCCGGCGAGCCGACGCCCACGCCGCTCAGCTCGCCGACCTCGACGCTCGCCGCCTGGGCGGCCTGCGTGAGCGCCTCGACCATCGCCGCCACGACGTCGGGCGGGCCGCCTTCCCTTGGGGTCGGCAGGCGTGCCTGGCCGCGGACGTTCGAGCGCGAGTCAACGACGACCGCCTGGACCTTGGTGCCGCCGATGTCGATGCCGCCCCTCATGGCATCAGGCTAGTACCTGTGCAAAGAACAAGACGGAGTCTTCGCCGAATGGCGAAGGCTCCGGCCGCAGCGTGGGTTAGCCCGGCGGTATGCGCGCGTGAAGGTGGTCGTCGTGGTTGGCGACGACCCTTACCCGCCCGGAGGGACCGGTGAGCCCCGTGCTGGGGCCGACCAGCACGGTCTGCGCGCCCGCGCGCAGGAAATGGTCCACCAGCGACTGTGCGAGGCGCAGGTCCACCTGGTCGACCCGCCGCGCCGCCCGGCTTCGCCGATCCCGGCGCGCGTAGTACACGTCCACGTCCAGCCCGTTCTGGTGGGTCACGTGGCCTATCGACCCGTACTGGGGGCCGAAGTCGCCGCCGCGGGGGCGGCTCAGGTCGCCGACGAGGATCGGCGGCGCGCCCGGATGCTCCGCGCGGTAGGAGCGGGCGGCGCGCAGGACAACCCGTACGAGCCGGTCGGTGCCCCAGCGCCGCCAGGACCTGTTGGGCGACCGCTTGAGTACCGGGTCCCAGGTCCGGAACAGACGGCCGCGCTCCGGCAGGCGCACGCCGCGTATCAGCGCCCCGGCGGCCGGTTCGCCGGCGGCGACCGAGCGGCGCCAGCGGATGGCGTCGGGCTGCGGCTCGGATGCGGGGATCGAAGGGGGCCGCGGCTCGGGGCGGGCGGGCGCCACAGGCGCCACGGCCGGCCGCGGCGACGGCGACCTCGGATCGCGCGCGGCCACCAGCGCGGCGAACACCAGCATCCCGAGGGCGGGGAGGATCAGCAGCAGGCGCGGTGGCACCTCGGCGCAGGGTAGGGACATGACGCACGGCGGGGGACCGGCCGGCTAGCCGATCCGGTGGTTCGCCCGGAACAGGCCGTCCGGGTCGTACTCGCCCTTGAGCGCCTGTAGACGGGCGTAGGCGTCGGCCCCGTAGGCGCTGCGCGGGTCGACCGCCACCTCGGTGAAGTTGAGGTAGTGGCCGACCTGGTGCGGTGCCAGGGCGTCGTGGAGCAGGGCCAGCTGGGCCTGCCCCGCCGCGGCGCTCGCCTCGTCCAGGACGGCGCCCACCGCCATCGATACGAACGAGCCGGCGAGCGACGCGAGCGCGCCGTGGTGTCCGGCCGCGCGGGCGAGGGCGCCGCCGGCCTGCCGCAGCTCCACCATCACGAGCGGCGACCCCGAGCCGGGCCCCGCGACCGCGAGCAAGTCGTCGATCGCCTCCGCCGGCAGGTCGCCGACCATCTGGCTGTCGCCCACGTAGGGCACCGGATCCGGCGGATCCATGGCCAGATCGGACAGCGCGACCGGCGGCACCATGGCAAAGGTGTCCATGGCCGGGCCGAGCTCGCGCAGCGGGCGGGTCAGCTCGACACCGTCGGCCTCGGAGCCCAGGAAGGCAGCCGAGACGACCGCGAACGACTGGCCGCGGACGATCTCCGGGATCTCTTCGAGCGGCGGGAACTGGAGCAGCTTCGCCGTTGAGGTGATCTCGTCGGGCGTGCTCGCGGTCCACTCGCGCCAGGCGTGGAGGACCTCACCGCCGCGCTCGAACGGGAAGAACAGCGTGCCCGCGTACACCTGCTCGATCGGGTAGAGATCGAACTCGATCGCGGTCACCACGCCGAAATTGCCCCCACCGCCGCGGAGCGCCCAGAACAGCTCGGGCTCGTGGTCCGCGTCGACGCGGCGCAGCTCCCCGTCGGCGGTGACCAGCTCGATGGCGGTGACGCTGTTGGCCTGGAGCCCGTGCTTGCGCGCGTACCAGCCCATGCCGCCGCCGAGCGAGTAGCCGACGATCCCCACGTCCGGGGAGGACCCATGGAGCGCGGCGAGCCCGAGCTCGGATGCCTGCGGAACGAGGTCCTCCCACTTCACACCGGCCTTCACGCGGGCCTTGCGGGCCTGCGCGTCGATCGCCACGCCGCGCAGCCCGCGCGTCTTCAGCAGGACGGTGCCGTCGAGCGATCCGAGCGGCCCCGCGTTGTGGCCGGACGTCTGCGGGGCGACCTTCAGGCCCTCCCGGCTCGCGAAGCGCACGACGGCGGCCACGTCGGCCTCGCTGCGGGCCAGCGCGATCAGGTCGGGTCGCTGGTCGATGGTCAGGTTGAAGGCCTGGCGTGCGGCGTCCCAGCCTTCGTCGGCCGGCGACAGGACCTCGAGGCCAGAGAGGGTCGTGTCGATGGTGGTCACTCGTCGTCTCCTTGTGAGTCCGTGGGGATGAGCGCTTCGATGGCCGACATCAGGCCGAGCCAGCCGGAGAACTCCCTGCGGGCGCCCGCTTCGTCGCTGGCGTGGCCGCTGACGGAGTCCCCGTCCAGGCTCAGCTCGAGGCTGATGGCGGCGGTTCTCGTCTGCATGGCCGCAGCATCGGGCCTATTCGGCCTCCTGCCATCGCGGGCACCCCCCAAGGCCGACCCCAGTCTTTGGGAAGACCCCCCTAAGGGGGGCTCGAGGGGCGCTAGCCGGTCAAGGCGCCCGCGAGCTCGCGGCGGGAGCGGATCCCGAGCTTGCGGTAGGCGTTGCTCAGGTGGACCTCGACGGTCTTGGGCGTGACGAAGAGGGTCTGGGCGATGTCGCGGTTGGTCTGGCCCTCGGCGGCCAGGCCCGCCACGCGCTTCTCGCTGGCGGTCAGGGCGTCGACGCCGCTCAGCGCCGTGGTCCGCGGCCGGGCCCCGGTGGCGTAGAGCTCGGAGCGGGCCCGTTCGGAAAGCGGGGGCGAGCCGCAGGCGTCGGCCATCTCGAGGGCCCGCTTGAGCGGCTCGCGGGCGTCCGTGGGCTTGCGCCGGTGGCGCAGGGCCGAGCCGAGCGCGGTGAGTGCCTTGGCGTGGGCGAGCTTCGCCGACGAGCGTTCGAGCACCTCGACCGCCTCCTCGAGGTGCTCGAGCCCCTCGTCGCGCTTCAGTGTGCCGAGCGTGACCAGCGTCCGGCCGACCGTGCCCGGAGCACCCCAGCGGCGCGAGAGCTCGAGCTCCTCCTCGGCCAGCGCGATGGCCTCCTCGCGCCGGTCCAGGCGGTCGAGCGCCTCGGCCTTCAGCGAGCGCCAGGCTGCCCAGCCGGGGCAGAGGATGTGGGCGGCGGTCCGCTCGTACTCGTCCCCGACGGTCAGGGCCTCCTCGGGCCGGCCCTCGGCAAGCAGCACCTCCATCGTGCTCCAGCGCATGAAGTTCGCGCCGTCGTCGACCATCTCCTCGCTGAGCGGCCCCTGGCGGTCGATGACCTCTCTCGCCCCGGGGATGTCGCCGCGCTCGACCAGCGTCGAGGCCAGGAAGGCGTTCTCGTAGCCGCCCACGGTCGATCCACGCTGTCCCGACCCCCATAGCTCGGACTCCCCGATAGCCGTCCGCAAGAGCTGCTCGGCCTCGGGCAGCTCGCCCCAGCGCAGGTGCGCGTATCCCTGCCACAGGTGAACCCCGAGCGCGCCGAACAGCGATCCCCGGCGGTGGGCGTCGGCGATGTGGGTCTCGAAAGCCTCGAAGGCCTCCTGCCGGTCGGCCACCGCGAGCACGAGCTCCGCGATGATCGAGAACAGCCCCTCGTCGGCGGCGAGCAGGACTCCGCCCTCGAGCGCCTCCAGCGCCAGCCGGGCGCAGTCGTCGGCCCTGCCGCCCGAGACCATCCAGTCGTAGGCGGCGACGGACTGGAGGAACTTCGCGCCCGGCCCGTCCCCCGGGGACTCGGTCCGCCAGGGCGTCAGGTCCACGACGTCGCGGGGGCCGCCGCCGAACACCGCGGCGACCACCTGCACGGCCTCGCACGCCTGCCGCAGGTCCCTGAGCTCGGGGGGCAGATCGTCGATCACCCGCTGGGCCATGGTCAGCCCT
>DATACN010000294.1:0-2536 GCA_036258995.1 Thermoleophilaceae bacterium
GAAGACGTCCTTGGACCAGTTCTGGACCGTGGTGTAGCGGGCCTTCGCGCCCTCCTTGACGAAGATCTCGACCACCGCGGAGTGCATCGAGTTGACCGAGTAGGTCTGGGCCGTGCAGCCCTCGATGTAGTTCACGTCGGAGCCCTCGTCGGCGATGATCAGCGTGTGCTCGAAGGTGCCCTCGCCCGAGCCCTCCATGCGGAAGTAGGCCTGTAGCGGCAGGTCGACCTTCACGCCCTTGGGCACGTAGAGGAAGGAGCCGCCCGACCAGACGGCACCGTGCAGCGCCGAGAACTTGTTGTCCTGCGGCGGCACGCACTTGTTCATGAAGTGCGGGCGCACGAGGTCCTCGTGCTCGCGGACCGCCGTGTCCATGGCCATGAAGACGATGCCCTGCTTGGCGTACTCCTCCTTTAGCCCCTCGTAGAAGGGCTCCTGGCGCCAGACGCCTACGACGCCGGCCAGGTGCTCGCGCTCGGCCTGGGGGATCCCGAGCTTCTCGAAGGTGTCCTTCTGCTCCTGCGGGACGTCATCCCAGGAGTCGTAGCGCCCCGCCTCCGGCGGCGAGTACAGCACCAGCTGAGACAGGTCGAGGTCCGACAGGTCGACGCCCCAGGTGGGGATGGGCTTGCGCTCGAAGATCTCGTAGGACTTGAGCCGCTTCTCGCGCATCCAGCCGGGCTCGTCCTTGATCCGCGAGAGCTCCTCGATCACCTCGCGCGAGATGCCCTTCTTGGCGACGAGCTGGCCCTGCTCGTTCTCCTTGATCGTGCTGGGCTTGGGGATACGTGTCTTGTCGGCGGATGCCATCGGTCTTCGATGTTAGCGCGACCGGGCGTCGTATCCAGACCCCCCAGGGCGGAATTAGGGTACCCTAACTCCCCCATGCTCAAGAAAGCGGGAATAGTGGCCGTATCGGCGGCTCTCGGAGCGACCTCCGCGGCGGGCGTGGCGGCCTGTGGCGAGGACCGCGAGGGCGAAGTCACGATCGAGGGCGGGACGACCGGGACTACCCGGACCGGCACGACCGGCACGACCCGGACCGCCCCGACCGAGACGGGGCCGACCGAGACGGAACGGACCGAGACCTCTCCCTGAAGCATGACGCGTAGGAGGCTCCTGGCGATCGTCGTTGCCGGCGGCCTGCTGCTGGCCGGGGGGCTCGTGGGCGTGGTGCTGGCCACCTCGGGCTCGTCGTCGGACGAGCTGGTGGTCTACTCCGCGCGGTCCCACTACGGCGAGGAGCAGCCGTTCCGGGACTTCGCGGCGCGGCGCGGCACCGACCTGACCCTGTTCGGCGGCTCGGCCTCCGAGCTGTACGAGCGGATTCGCAGCGAGGGCGAGCGCACCCGAGCCGACGTGCTGATCACGGTCGACGCCGCCAACCTGTGGCGAGCCAAGGAGGCCGGAATCCTCGCGCCGGTCGACTCGTCGCGGCTCGAGCGCAACGTCCCGCCCGACCTGCGGGACCCGGACAACGCCTGGTTCGGCCTCACCCAGAGAGCCCGCACGATCATGCGCTCGACGGAGCGCGTGGACGAGGACGAGGTGACCACCTACGAGGGCCTCGGCGACCGGCGCTGGCGCGGGCGCCTGTGCCTGCGCTCGGGCACCAGCGAGTACAACGTCTCGTTCGTGGCGGATCGCCTGGCGAAGGACGGCGACGCGGCGACCGAGCGGATGCTGCGGCGCTGGATGGCGAACGACCCCGAGGTGCTCGGCTCCGACGTCGACGTCCTGGAGGCGATCGCCGACGGCCGCTGCGACGTCGGCCTGACGAACTCCTACTACCTCGGCCGTGAGCTCGCGGAGGATCCGGACTTCCCGGTGGCGCCGGTCTGGGCGGACCAGCAGGGGCGCGGGACGCACGTGAACCTGTCCGGCATCGGGCTGCTCCGGGCGTCCGACAACCGCGACGAGGCGGTCGCGCTGCTCGAGTACCTGACCGGGCGCGGCACGCAGGCCCAGCTGGCGCGCCACAACCACGAGTTCGCCGTACCGGCCGGTGTCGAGCCGTCTGAGCAGCTGGCCCGTTTCGGCGACTTCAAGCGCGACCCGATCGACGCGGAGCGCGCGGGCGCCCGCCTCGACGACGCCCTGCGCCTGATGGACGAGGTGGGGTGGGACTGAGGAGGCGGACCGACGGCTGGACCGCCGTCACCGTGCTCGTGGCGGCGCTCGTCGCCGGCCCGCTCATAGGTCTTCCGCTCAGCTTCGTCCTCGCCCCCGGCGGGCTGGCGGAGTTCTCGGGCTACGTTCCCGAGGCGCTCCGCGACACGGCGATCGTCGTGGCCGGCGTGGGTGCCGGGACCCTGCTTCTCGGCACCGGGCTGGCGCTGCTCGTGTCCTTCTGCGACTTCCCCGGGCGCGCCTGGATCGAGTGGGCGCTGGTGCTGCCTCTGGCGGTGCCCGGCTACGTCTTCACCCTGTTCGCGCTGGGCCTCGAGCTGCCCGGCGTGCGCTCCCCGCTCGGGGCAGTCGCCGTGTTCACGCTGGTCCTCTACCCGTACGTGTACCTGCTCGCTCGGGCGTCCTT
>DATACN010000295.1:0-9068 GCA_036258995.1 Thermoleophilaceae bacterium
ATGCGGGTCGGCGACCTGACGCTCGACCCGCTCACGCGGACGGTCGAGCTGGCGGGCGAGCCGGTGTACCTCGCGGCGAAGGAGTTCGCTCTGCTCCAGGCGCTGGCCGAGAACCCCACACGCGTGTATGGCAAGCAGGAGCTGCTGCGCGACGTCTGGGGCTACCTCTCTATGGGAAACACCCGGACCCTCGACGCGCACGCCTGCCGGCTGCGGAAGAAGCTCAGGCCGTCGAGCCGGCCGTGGGTCGTGAACGTGCGTGGCGTCGGCTACAAGCTGACCGAGGCGCTCTAGATCCAGATGCGCGGCTTGCGCTCAGGGTGGACCACCTCCGGGCGGGTCTCCGCGCCGAACACCCCGCCGAGCCCGACGGAGATCACGAAGAACGCGATCAGAAAGATTGCCTCGAACGCCATGGTCAACCTCCATTTTACTCCGAAATCCCCTGCATGACCGGGATTTTTTCGGCTTTCGGGTGGGCTCTCGCGGTCATGGCGGCCGGCGCGGTGGTCGTCCTTCGCGCCCGTCTCGAGCGGGTCGCGCGGGCCGAGCACGAGCTTCGGGGTCCGGCGACCGTGCTGTGCATGGCCTGCGAGCGGCTGCGGCAAGACCCGGCCGCGCAGGGTCACGCCGAGGCGCTGGAAGCCGAGCTGGCCAGGCTGCGCGCGGGCCTGGCCGATCTGACCGCGGCAAGGGCGGGCAAGCGACGGCGGCTCGCACCGGGGCCGCTCGAGCTCGAGCGGATCGCGCGGAGCGCGGTCGCCGGCTGGCAGCCGGCGCTCGAGTCGCGGGGACGCGAGGTCCGGATCGACTGGCGCGCCGGCCGGCCGAGGCTCGTGGCGGACCGCGGCCGCCTGGCGCAGGCACTCGGGAACCTGGTCGCGAACGCGGCGGAGCACGGCGAGGGCCCGGTGGAGCTGCGCAGCGATCGGACCGAGCGGGGCGTGCGCCTGGAGGTGCGCAACGGGCGCCCCAGCCCGGAAGCCGGCGCCGAGCGCGCGTCGGCCGCTCTGCGCGGCGGCCGTGGCCTCGGCATCGCGGCTCGGGCCGCAAGGTCGGCCGGCGCGCGCCTCGAGCTCGTGCCGGAACGGAAGCAGGTGGCGGCCGTGCTCGAGCTGCCGTTGGCTGACGCGAACCCGCCGGTCGACGCGCCCGATCCCACCCCCGACGCCGCGTGAGCCCGGCGGTCCGCCGCCGCCGCGGGCTGCTGCTGCTCGGGCTCGCCCTGGCAAGCGGCGCGCTCGCCGCCTCGATGGTGAGCGACCGCGTAGAGAGCGTGGAGCGGCGGGTTGGTCCGCTCGTGCCCGTCGCCGTTGCGGCGAAGGACCTCGCCGCCGGCGCCCGCCTGGCGCCCGGCGACCTCTCCGTGCGCCAGGTCCCGGCCGCCTACGCGCCAAGCAACGCGCTCGCCTCACCGGCTGAGGCGGCCGGGCACACCGTCGCCGCGCCGCTTGGCGCCGGCGCCTATCTCACGGCGGAGCTCCTGGCCGCCGGCGCGCGCAGGGGCGGTCCGGGCGGCCTCCGCCGTGGGCAGCGCGCCGTGGAGATCGCCGTGGCCGGCGGGGGCGCCCTCGAGTCGTCGGCCGGGCCGGGCGCTCGCGTTGACGTGCTCGTGTCGACCGAGTCGGCAGACGGTCGCGGGAGCACCTCGGTCGCGCTCGAAGACGTGGAGCTGCTGGCGCTCCGGCCCACGGGCGGAGCCGGCGAACTCGATCCCACGGCCGGCCCGGAGGAGCGTGCCGCGGACACGGCCACCGCCGTCGCGACCCTCCGCGTCACGCTGCGCCAGGCGATCTACCTGACCGCCGCCCAGAACTTCGCCCGCGAGGTCCGCCTGCTGCCGCGCCCACCGGGCGACCGGGCCCGTGCCGGCCGCGCTGCCGTGGGCTCGGGCGAGCTGTAGCGCCCGCCGGGCCTAGAGCCGGTCCAGGAAGTCGCCGACGCCCGCGGTCACGTTCTTCAGCATGTCGGCGGAGGCGAGCGGGTCGCCCGGGACCTCGAGGCCGTGGTCGAGGCCCTGGAGCTCGAAGACCTCGAGCATCGAGTTTTTCGGTATTCGCGAGGAGTCCCAGGTCTGGTCGGCGGTGCTGCCGACCAGGAGGGTGGGGGCGGAGGCGCGCTCGAGATCGTCGACGACGCGATCGTCCGTCAGGAGCGGGGTGAGCCAGACGGCAGGGAACCGGAGCGCGGCGGTGAGGCCCGCGGCCGCGCTGGCGAGCGATTTGCCGATCACCGCGACCTTGTCGGCGCCCTCGGCCCGGCCGATCGCGAGCTCGGCCTTCTCCACAGCCCACTCGAACGGGTCCTGGGCCGCCCGTCCGAGCAGCTCGTGCTGCTCGACGATCTCCCAGCCGCGCGCCTTCGCCGCCTCGCGCGCGTACCAGAGCAGCGGCGCCGAGGTGGCGTACCAGGCCCCTGGGAGCAGCACCACGCAGCGGGTCATCGCTCGAGGACCTGCACGGTGCCGTTCTGCTGCCCGAGGAGGACGCGCTCGGCCATGCCGAGGAACAGGCCGTGCTCGACCACGCCGGGCATCAAGTTGAGATCCCCGTCGAGGGCCTCTAGGTCGACCTCGGGCGGGATCGCGCAGTCGAGGATGTAGTGGTTCTCGTCGGTCGAGTAGGCCTCGTCGCCAACCGACCTGCGCTCGGCGTCCGGGAGCAGCCTGGAAAGGCGGCGGCGGGTGTCGCGCCAGCCGAACCGCACGACCTCGACCGGGAGGGTGAACTTGCTGCCAAGGCGGTCAGTGAGCTTCTCGGCCTCGGCCACGACCACGAACCGCTTCGCTGCCGAGGCCACGATCTTCTCCCGAAGCAGGGCACCGCCGCCGCCCTTCAGCAGGCGAAGCTCGGAATCGACCTCGTCGGTGCCGTCGACCGCGATGTCCAGCTCGGCCTTCCCGTCGAGGGGCACGACATCGATCCCGGCCGCGTGAGCGATGGCATAGGTGGCCTCCGAGGCCACCACCGCGCGGACGGGTTTGGGACCGATCCAGCGGGCGCCGATCGCCTCGATCACGGCCCACACGCCACGCCCGGACCCAAGGCCGATCGTCATCTCCGGCTCCATCAGCTCGACCGCCGCCGCCGCAGCCGCCGCTCGCCCTGGCGAGAACTCGTAGGCGCCCGACACTCCCATGGGCGCGCAGCCTATCCGCGGCTAAACTTGCTTACGCAAGATAAGTCGCTTATGGAGCGTTCGATGGAGAACCTGCTGCTCGTACCCGTAGACGACACCGTCGTCTTCCCGAACATGACCGTCACCCTGGCCGTAGACGTCGGCGAGGAGGACCGCGTGGTGCTCGTGCCCCGTGACGGCGACGAGTTCGCGAGCGTCGGCACCGTCGCCGAGGTGGTCGAGCGGGTCCGCCTTCCCGGCGGGGTCCGGGCGGTTGCTCTCAACGGCCTGCACCGGGCAGCCATCGGCGCTGCGCAGACCGGCGCCGATGGGGCGCTGCGGGTCGAGGTGACGCCGCATCCCGACGACGAGCCGAGGGACGGCCGCACCCGCGAGCTCGAGCGCGAGTACCGCGCGGTGGTCGAGGAGATCCTCGAGCTGCGCGGCGACGACGGGCGGGTCGCCGCCTTCGTCCGCTCGATCACCGAGCCGGGCGCGCTGGCCGACACCGCCGGCTACTCGCCGGACCTGGGCTACGAGCAGAAGGTCGAGCTGCTGAGCACGCTCGACGTGACCGAGCGGCTCGAGAAGGCCGTGGCCATGCAGCGCGAGCGGCTGAGCGAGCTGCAGGTGCGACGGCGGATTCGCGAGGACGTTCAGAGCGGCGCCGAGAAGCAGCAGCGCGAGTACTTCCTGCGCAAGCAGATGGAGTCGATTCGCAAGGAGCTCGGCGAGGACGAGGGCTCGATCGTCGACGAGTACCGCCAGAAGATCGAAGAGGCCGGTATGCCGGAGGCCGTGCGCGAGCAGGCCGAGCGCGAGCTGGGCCGGCTCGAGCGCATGGGCGACATGAGCGGCGAGGCGGGCATGATCCGCAGCTACCTCGACTGGCTGATCGCGGTGCCGTGGGGCGAGCGCTCCGACGAGAAGCTCGACCCGGTGCACGCCCGCGAGGTGCTCGACGCCGACCACGCGGGCCTCGAGGACGTCAAGGACCGCATCACCGAGTACATCGCCGTGCGCAAGCTGCGCGAGGAGCGCGGCATCGAGCCGGACAAGAAGTCGGGCGCGATCCTGACCCTGATCGGGCCGCCCGGCACGGGCAAGACCTCGATCGGCGAGTCGATCGCCCGCGCGACCGGACGCGAGTTCGTCCGCATGTCGCTCGGTGGCGTGCGCGACGAGGCCGAGATCCGCGGTCACCGCCGCACCTACATCGGGGCTCTGCCGGGCCGGCTGGTCCGCGCCCTGCGCGACGCCGGGACGATGAACCCGGTGATCATGCTCGACGAGGTCGACAAGGTCGGCGCCGACTGGCGCGGCGACCCGAGCGCGGCCCTGCTCGAGGTGCTCGACCCGGCCCAGAACCACTCCTTCCGCGACCACTACCTCGACGTCGAGCTCGACCTGTCGGAGGTCCTCTTCATCGCCACCGCCAACGTCGCCGAGACGATTCCGGCGCCGCTGCTCGACCGCATGGAGGTCGTGCGCTTCGACGGCTACACGACCGAGGAGAAGGTCGCGATCGCGCGCGGCTACCTGTGGCCGCGCCAGCGCGAGCGAAACGGCCTGCGCGAGGAAGAGGTGTCGATCGACGACGCCACCATGCGCGCGGTCGTCACCGAGTACACGCGGGAGGCCGGCGTGCGCAACCTCGAGCGCGAGCTCGGGACCATCCTGCGCAAGACCGCCACGAAGCTCGCGAGCGGCGATATCGAGGCCCCGGTCGCCATCGACGCGGCGGCGGTGCGCGACGCCCTCGGGCGCCAGCGCTTCTTCCAGGAGGCCGCCGAGCGGACCGCGATCCCGGGCGTTGCCACCGGCCTGTCGGTGACGGGCGCGGGGGGCGACGTGCTGTTCGTCGAGGCGACCTCGATGAAGGGCAAGGAGGGCTTCGTGCTCACCGGCCAGCTCGGCGACGTGATGAAGGAGTCCGCCCGGATCGCGCTCTCCTACGTGCGCGGGCACGCGCACGACCTCGACATCTCCGAGGAGGCCTTCGACGAGCGCGAGTTTCACCTGCACGTCCCCGCCGGGGCCATCCCGAAGGACGGCCCGAGCGCGGGCATCACGATGACCACGGCGCTGGCCTCGCTGCTGAGCGGGCGGCCCGTGCGGCACACGGTGGGCATGACCGGCGAGGTCACCCTCCAGGGCCGGGTGCTGCCGATCGGCGGCGTCAAGCAGAAGGTGCTGGCCGCGTACGCCGCCGGGCTGACCGACGTGATCCTGCCGGAGCGCAACCGGGCCGACCTCGACGACGTGCCGGAGGAGGTCCGAGAGGAGATGACCTTCCATCCGGTGATGACCGTCGACGAGGTGCTGGGGCTGGCGCTGGAGCCGGCTCCGGCTCTGGCCGAAGCCGCCTAGGAAGTCGCGGCCGGGCCGGGCCGAAAGCGGCTTGTGCCGGCCGCAACAAACGGTTCAAGCCCTGCACCTTTGCGGCCGATCTGCTTGGATATCCGTCCGTAAGCAGCCGAATTCCCGTCGCCATGCGGCGGGGAACGGGGGACCCAAGGGGCCGAGAGGCCCAGGGGCGAATCGCAGCCGGAGCGCTGCGTAGCGCGTAAGCGCGAGCCCGACAGCTCACCTCGTAGGCGGCGCCAAACAGACAAGGAGCAGTCCTTGCCGTCGAAGACTTTTGCCGTGATCGCCTCCACAGCCGCGCTTGCGTGCGCGTGCTTCGCCGAGCCGGCCTTCGCGGACGGCGGCGGCATGTGGACGGGCGGGGCGATGGTCGCCGCCAACGGCGAGGTCATGCTCAAGCGCGGCGACCGCGGCCCGGCGGTGGCGATCTTGCAGCGACGGCTCGGCATAACCGCCGACGGCGTCTTCGGGCCGATAACCGAGCGCGCCGTCAAGCGCTATCAGCGCCGCCACGGGCTCGTTGCCGACGGGATCGTGGGGCCGATCACCCGCGGCTCGCTCGGGCTCAAGCCGTTCAGCGCGAACGCCGTGCAGCGCAGCGTGCGAATGCCGCGGGTCATGCGCCGAATCGCCGAGTGCGAGTCAGGCGGGAATCCCAGGGCTGTCTCGCCGGGCGGCACCTATCGCGGCAAGTATCAGTTCACGCGCGCGACCTGGCGGTCGCTCGGTGGCCGCGGGGATCCCGCCGACGCGCCCGAGTGGCTCCAGGACCGGCTGGCCCTGAAGCTCTACCGCATGCGCGGCACGGCTCCCTGGCCCGCCTGCTCGAAGCGCCGCTAGTCGGCCGCCGCCGGGACCGGGCGGCCCTGGCGCAGCACGCCCAGCAAAGTCACCCCGCATAGGAACGCGAGAAGGGCGTAGGGAAGGCCGTCGCCGAAGGCGTCGGCCAGCCGCGCTCCCGCGCCGCCCCCGATCACGTGGCCGCCCGCCCACGCGATGTTGGTGACCGCGAAGCCGAGGCCCTGGTCGAGGCCGAACCCCTCGACCGCCTCCGAGAGCATCGCCATGGCGGGCGCCCAGAAGGTGCCGAGCGCGGCGATCGCCAGCACCACCGCGGCCGCCTGGAGGAGGGCGTTACCGGTCAAAGGCAGCGCGATCGCCATGGCGGCTGCTCCGGCCAGCCCGGCGCGGATCGGCACGAGGCGTCCGCGCCGGTCGGAGAGCCGGCCGGCCACGGGGCTGATGGCCGCCTCGACTCCGGCCGCGAGCAGGAACACCCCGCCGATCGCGACGCCGCTCGCGCCCAGGTCGTCGAGCCGGAGCGGCGCCAGCACCTCGAGTACGCCGGCGAAGAGCGCCGGCAGCAGGAACAGCCACAGGCCCGTCGCCACGGCGGGGTTCCCCAGCGAGGATCCGAGCCGCCGCAGGCTCGTCTCCTCCGCCGGAGGGACGCCGGGCTCCGTCCAGGCCCAGCCGGCCAGGGCGAGAGCCACCAGCGCCACCGCGCCGAAGACGAGCTCCGGTCCGACAACGGTCGCCGCGCCGCCCAGCACAGGCCCGAACAGGACGCCGATGATCGCCGCGGCCAGCCCCGAGCCGATGACCTCTCCGCGGCGCTCGGGGGGCGACGCGCCGACCAGCCAGGCCATGCCGGCTGACCAGGAGCAGGCTCCGCCTATGCCCTGGACGAAGCGCGCCACGTCGAGGAGGACGATGTCGTTCGCCAGCCCGAAGACCAGGCTGGTCGCCGCGAGCAGGCCGAGCCCGAGGAGCAGGGTCGGCTTGACCCCGGCCCGGGAGGCCAGCCAGCCGCCGGGGATCGAGCCCGCCAGCGTCCCGGCCGCGTAGGCGGCGGTCAGCACGCCGGCGGCGGTCTTCGAGAGGTCCAGCTCCTCCGAGTAGCGCGGGAGAAGCGGCGAGATCGCCGCGTAGAAAGCCGTGTCGAGAAATACGACGAGCGAGATCAGGAGGAAGAGCCGGCGCACCCGGTCGATGCTATGTGGACAGGTAGGGTGGGCTGATGGCGCGCTGGGAGTACACGACCTCGGTCATCACGCATGGCTTCCTCGGGCGCAAGTCCGACGAGCTGGACCGCCCGGAGCTGGAGCGCTCGCTGACGGAGTTGGGCGCTGACGGCTGGGAGCTCGCGACTGTCTTCCTCGACGTGAACCTGCACCGCGAGAAGGACGGCCACGTGCTGGTCTTCAAGCGGCGCGTCGACGGCTGACGGGGCGATTCCCCCGGGCCTGCGCCTTCACTTCGCATGGAGGCGCTCGATGAGCTCGCGGCGGTACTGCGCGGCCGGCTGATCGAGCGGGCCCGCGACGGCTCGGCCGGCGCAGATTCGCTCGAGGATCAGGTGCGCGAGGTCGTGGAGAGCGAGGCGGCGCCGCTGCCCGAGGCCGACCGGGCCAGGTTGCGCGAGCGAGTTCGGCTGCTGGCCACCGGACTCGGGCCGCTCGAACCCCTGCTGTCCGACCCACAGGTGGACGAGGTGATGGTCAACGGGCCCGGCTCCGTGTACGTCGAGCGAGGAGGGCGGGTCGAGTGCACCGACGTCGCCTTTGGCTCTGAGGCCGAGCTGCTGCATGCCATCGAGCGGGTGCTCGCTCCGCTCGGCCGGCGGGTCGACGAGGCCTCGCCCCTGTGCGACGCGCGGCTGCCGGACGGATCGCGCGTGAACGTGGTGATCCCGCCGCTCGCCCTGTCGGGACCCTGCCTGACGATCCGGCGATTCAGGCGCGAGGGCTTCTCGCTGCGGCAGCTCGTCGCCGGCGGGACGCTGAGCGCCGGCGCCGCCGACTTCCTCGCCCTGTGCGTGGCGGCGCGAGCGTCCGTCCTCGTGAGCGGCGGGACCGGGTCGGGCAAGACCACCACCCTCAACGCGCTGTCCGGCGCCATCCCCGGCGAGGAGCGCATCGTGACGATCGAGGACGCGGCCGAGCTTCGCCTGCGCCAGCGGCACGTGGTGCGGCTCGAGTCACGGCCGCCGAGCCTGGAGGGGAGGGGAGAGGTCACGATCAGGCAGCTCGTGCGAAACGCGCTGCGGATGCGGCCCGACCGGATCGTGGTCGGGGAGGTGCGCGGCCCCGAGGCCCTCGACATGCTCCAGGCGCTCAACACCGGCCACGACGGCTCGCTGACCACCGTCCACGCGAACTCGCCCGAAGACGCGCTGCGGCGAATCGAGACCCTTGCCCTGATGGCCGGGGTCGGCCTGCCGCACTCGGCGGTGCGGCAACAGGTGGCGAGCGCGCTGGATCTGGTGGTGCACCAGGTGCGGCGGCCCGATGGCTCCCGCGCAGTGGAGCGTATTGCCGAGGTGGTTCGGGTTGCCGGAGGGGCTGGCGTGCGCGAGGTGTACAGGCGGGCCGGAGCCGTGCGGGCGCTGGGTGAGGGGAGGCTCGCGGCGCGGCTGGCGGGCTTAGGGAGCGTGGCGGCGGCCGGTAGCGAGCGCGCGATGCCGCGAACGTCCCGAATTGACGCCTATAGCCGTCAATAATGGACGTTCGCCTCCTGGCATTCGTGTGCGGCGCTACCGGCGTCGCCGCCCTTACCCAGCTGATTCGCGGTACCGCGCCCAC
>DATACN010000296.1:0-4380 GCA_036258995.1 Thermoleophilaceae bacterium
GCACCGGCGGGCGGCCCGGGGACTGCGGTCGCGGGCGGGTCCGCGGCTGCGTCGGGCGCGAGCGCGGCGGCGGCCGGCGGTGAGGCTGGCATCGCGGACAGGCCCATCGACTGGCGGCGGCGGTTGCTCTGGCTCGCGCTGGCCGCGGTTCCTTCCAGCCTGATGCTCGGCGCTACCACCTACATCACGCGCGACATCAGCCCCATTCCACTGCTTTGGGTGGTCCCGCTCGCCCTCTACCTGGTCACGCTGGTCGTGGCGTTCTCGCCGTGGACGAACGCCGAGCGCCTGACCGTCTGGGGGCGGCGGCTGTTGCCCGTGGCGGCGATCCTCGTGGCGTACACGCTCGTGATGCGCTCGCAGGAACCGCTCGGCCTGCTGCTGGTCGTTCACCTGGCGGGGCTGGCCGTGGCCGGGCTTCTGTGCCACGGGCGGCTGGCGGCGGACCGGCCGGCGCCGCGGCACCTGACCGAGTTCTACCTCTGGGTCGCTCTGGGCGGTGCGCTCGGCGGGGCATTCAACGCCGTGCTCGCCCCGCTTGCGTTCCCCACGCTGATCGAGTATCCGCTCGCGCTGGTCGCGGCGTGCCTGCTGCGCCCGGCGCCACCGAAGAAGCGGCCCGAGCTGCTCGAGTTCTTCCTGCGCGACGAGCGCCCGACCCGCTACATGGACGCCATCGTGCCGACGTTGCTCGGCGGCGCTGTCGCGCTCGGGTTGGTGCTGGCTCGCGACGATCAGGGCGGCGTGGCGCAGGACACGGTGGGAGTCGCGGCCGGCCTGGCGCTCGGGTTCACCGTGAACATGTGGCGGCGCCCGCTCAGGTTCGGTCTCGCGCTCGGGGCGATCATGCTGGCCGCGGGACTCGCCGCGACCCAGGGCGAGGAGCTGCTCGAGCGCGATCGCAGCTTCTTCGGCACCTACCGCGTCGAGGCAACGGAGGAGGGCAACGTGCACGAGCTGGTCTCGGGCACCACGCTGCATGGGTCGGAGCGCGTGGGGCCGGGGCCACCGGAGCCGCTCAGCTACTACCACCCCGAGGGTCCGGTGGGCCAGGCATTCGAGAAGCTGCCGCGCGCGGTCACCTCGAACGTGGCGGCTGTCGGTCTAGGCACCGGCTCGCTCGCGTGTTACGGGCGTGCGGGCGACCGCTTCACGTTCTACGAGCTCGACCCGGCAGTCGTGGACCTCGCGCGCGACCGTGACCTGTTCACCTTCCTGAGCGACTGCCCGGTCGGGCCGCGAGTGGTGACGGGCGACGGCCGGCGGTCGCTGGCCGCGGCGCGGCCTGGCAGCTTCGGCCTGGTCGTCGTCGATGCCTTCAACTCGGACGCCATCCCGCTGCACCTGATCACGCGCGAGGCGGTCGAGCTGTACATGTCGCGGACGGCCGCCGGCGGAGCTCTGCTCTTCCACATCACCAACCGCTATCTCGACCTCGAGCCCGTGGTCGCGAACATCGCCCGCGACCTCGGCCTCGCCTGCCTGTTCCAGTTCCACCCGCCGCTCGGCCCCGACTACCGCCAGTCGGAGTGGGCGCTGTTGGCTCGTGCGCGCGAGGACCTGGGCCGCGCGGGCGAGGACGCCCGCTGGCGGCCCTGCGAGCCCGATCCTTCGAAGGAGACCTGGACCGACGACTACTCGAACCCGCTGTCGGTCATCGACTGGGGCTAGAGGCCCGACTCGAGCCGGCCGAGCACCCAGCGGGCGTGATCGAGGATCCGCTCGATCGGATAGCGCTCCGGGTCGGTCAGCTGCAGGCGGGCGGCCTCGTCGGCCACGGCCGACAGCATGCGGGCGGTGAGCTCCGGGTCGGGTGACTCGCGCCGGCCCGGCAGGCCCGAGCTGATCGCGCCGGCGAGCTGACCGATGATCGCGGCCCGGCCGCTCGCGATCCGGTCGTGCAGCGCCTCGGGCGCGCCCTCCGGCGGCATCAGGGCGAGCCGCCAGGTCGTGGGGTCGGAGCGCACCACCTCGAGGTAGCCGCGCAGGCACGCGAGCAGCTGCTCGACCGGATCGTCGCCGTGCTCGAGCTCCCCGATGAGCACGTCTCCGAGCTGCGCCAGGGCGCGCGCGGTCTCGCGGTCGATCAGCGCCTCGAGCAGGCCGCCGAGGTCGCGGAAGTGGCCGTACACGATCGGACG
The DNA here is from genome assembly GCA_036258995.1 of Thermoleophilaceae bacterium. Classification (GTDB taxonomy): domain Bacteria; phylum Actinomycetota; class Thermoleophilia; order Solirubrobacterales; family Thermoleophilaceae; genus DATACN01. Next base: position 2,142 of record DATACN010000296.1, read on the forward strand.
CGTGATGCCGGCCTCCCGGGCCACGGCCTCGATCGACACGCCGTGGAAACCCCTCTGAGCGACGATCGACTTGGTGGCGTCCAGCAGCTGCTCGCGCCTCTCCTGGGCGCTCATGCGGGAAGCTGTCGGGGCTCGGGTCGCCATCGCGAAGACTATGTTACGGTGATGTAAGTTACGGGAACGTAACCTAGCGATGAACACGGTCGGAAACAACCCTCTCCCCGCGGAAGCCGACGTCGCGATCCTCGGCGCCGGCTTCTCCGGGCTCGGCATGGCCATCCGCATGAAGCAGGCCGGTTACGACGACTTCGTCGTTCTCGAGCGCGACGAGGAGGTTGGCGGCACCTGGTGGGCCAACACCTATCCGGGCTGCGCCTGCGACATCCCATCGCACCTCTACTCGTTCTCGTTCGCCCCCAACCCGGATTGGGGGCGCACCTACTCGAAGCAGCCCGAGATCCGCGACTACCTGATCCGCTGCTCCCACGACTTCGGCGTGCGGCCACACCTCCGGCTGGGGTGCGACGTCTCGGGCGCCGCCTGGGACGAGGACGCCCGCCGCTGGGAGCTCGAGACGAACGAGGGGACGCTGCGAGCGCGGGTGCTGATCGCGGGCGCCGGGCCCCTCGCCGAGCCGAAGTTCCCGGACATTCCCGGGCTCGACGGCTTCGAGGGCACGACCTTCCACTCGGCGCGCTGGAACCACGACTACGACCTGAAGGGCAAGCGCGTGGCGTCGATCGGGACGGGCGCCTCGGCCATCCAGTACGTGCCGCAGATCCAGCCCGAGGTCGAGCAGCTGTACGTGGTCCAGCGCACCCCGCCGTGGGTGGTCCCCCACTCCGACCGTCCGATCACGGACTTCGAGCACCGCCTCTTCCGGCGCGTGCCCGCGGCACAGCGGCTGATGCGCGGCCTCGTGTACTCGCTGCGTGAGCTGCTGGTGCTGGGCTTCGTCAAGAACCCGAAGCTGATGAAGCCGATCGAGCGCATGGCGCGCAAGCACATGGAGAGCGCGATCAGCGATCCCGAGCTGCTCGAGAAGGTGACCCCGGACTATCTGATCGGCTGCAAGCGCATCCTGCCGTCGAACGACTGGTATCCGGCGCTTTCGCAGCCGAACGTCGAGCTCGTCGCCGACGGCGTGCGCGAGATCCGCGCGAACTCGATCGTCGGGAACGACGGCGTGGAGCGCCCGGTCGACGCGATCATCTTCGGCACCGGCTTCTACGTGACGGACATGCCGATCGGCAAGTACGTGCGCGGGCGGGACGGCCGAACCCTCGACCAGCGCTGGGAGGGCAGCCCCAGCGCCCACCTCGGGACCGCCATCCCCGGCTACCCGAACCTCTTCCTGCTGCTCGGGCCGAACACCGGGCTCGGCCACAACTCGATCGTCTACATGATCGAGTCGCAGATCGCGCACGTGATCGACGCGCTGCGCGCGATGCGCGACGAAGGCGCCGAGACCGTCGAGGTGCGGCCGGAGGCGGCCGAGCGCTTCAACGCCACGCTCGAGCGACAGCACAAGGACACGGTCTGGACCTCCGGCTGCTCGAGCTGGTACCTCGACGACACCGGCCGCAACGCCACGATCTGGCCCGACTGGACCTGGCGCTTCCGGCAGCGCACCTCGCGCTTCGACCCCGCGGAGTACGTGCTCAGCGCCGAGCGCAAGCAGGAGACGCTCGTCGCGGCATGAGCGCTCGCGTCCTGATCACGGGCGCGGCGAGCGGGATCGGCGCGGCGGCCGCGGAGGAGCTGCGCGCCCGCGGGACTCGCGCAGCGCGGGCAGGGCGGCCGAGGTGACCCGCCAGGGCCCGATCATGTTCACCTCGATCACCGCCAGCGCCGCTTCGTCGGGCGCCGCCCCCGCGCTCTGCGGCCGGCCGATGCCGGCGTTGTTGATCAGCACGTCCAGTCCCCCGAGGCGGTCGATCGCCTCCGCCACGGCGGCGTCGACGGCGGCCTGGTCGCGCACGTCGCAGGCGATCACGTCGTCGCCACCGGCGTTCACGTCGAGACCGACTACGCGCGCGCCGCGGGCGCGCAGCTCCTCCGCGGCCGCCGCGCCGATCCCGCTCGCCGCACCCGTGATCAGCACGCGAGCGCTCATGCCGCGACGAGCGTCTCCTGCTTGCGCTCGGCGCTGAGCACGTACTCCGCGGGGTCGAAGCGCGAGGTGCGCTGCCGGAAGCGCCAGGTCCAGTCGGGCCAGATCGTGGCGTTGCGGCCGGTG